>JBDNDH010000020.1:0-10950 GCA_046719235.1 Thermodesulfovibrionales bacterium | reverse complement strand
TAACACCGCACAATATGGAGACCTAACCCGTGGACCAAGAATCATCAATGAGGATACCAAAAAAGAGATGAAAAAGATCCTCAAAGAGATACAAGATGGTGTATTTGCAAGGGAATGGATACAGGAATGTAAGGCAAACAAACCTGTCTTCAACGCATTAACAAAAAAAGGTGAGGCACATCAGATTGAGGAAGTAGGTGCTAAACTTCGCTCTATGATGCCTTGGCTAAAAAAGGACAAATTGGTAGATAAGTCTAAGGCATAAGGGGGATAGCCATTCATGTCTTCTGATTTTGGTTTGACTATAATTGCCATGCAGTTTATTCATAAAAAACCTATACAAAGATTGTATAGAGTAAGAGGTAAAAATTGAGGATTGCGTCTGAAGGCTACCCTTTTATAGCAGTGACCTCAGTCCTTATGGTGATACCACTACTTGTAAGCGGATATGGATGGCTATCTGCCATACCATTATCCCTTACACTATTTATATTGTATTTCTTTAGAGACCCTGATAGAGATATCCCCACAAATCCAGATGTATTAGTTGCACCTGCAGATGGAAGGATCATCGTCTGTGATGAAGTATTTGAACAGGAGTTTTTGATGTCTCAATGCACCATGATTAGTATATTTATGTCTCCACTGGATGTCCATATCAATAGAATGCCCTGTGATTGTAAGATTCTGGATGTAATACACAAGAAAGGCAAGTTTTTATCAGCATTCAAACCAGAGGCACCTGTGGTAAATGAGAGTATAGCTATTGTAGTGCAATCACACTATGGGAAGATATTAATACGACAGGTTGCAGGATTTGTTGCCCGTAGGGCAGTGTGTTGGGGTAAGGTAGGCGATGATTACAAGAGGGGGGAACGATTTGGTCTAATAAAATTCAGCTCAAGAGTAGACATTTATCTACCCACATCCATCAGGGTGAATGTGTCCATCAAAGAAAGGGTAAAGGCTGGAGAGACTATCATTGGTGAATTGAAGAAACAGTCTTGAGTGGTTTTATCTCACGCCTATTGAGCAGATGTTTGATGTAAAAAAGGCACGAAAATCTTGCTATTTTCTTAGTATAGTGCTATGACTTCCGCTGTTTTTTGAGAAATGTCCTACACTTTGGATAGTCAGAACACCTGTATCTCAAAAAGCCGTCTTCGTTCTTGTATCTATGCATCTGCCTGCCACATGATGGACAAACTGGATTATTATTGATGAACCTTGCTATCCCAGGAACAAACTGTTTGTTGCATATAAGGCATATGTATCTCTGCCTGCCCGATCTGTTTTTCCCATACCTATAAACAGCATTTGAATGACATGTTGGGCAGGTTACATCCATCACCTCATTATTTTGTCTCACATTTTTGGTCTTTACTTCAGGTACAAACATTTGTTCTCAGTTTTACACAAAAGCGGTTATTCTCATATCGTTTTTGCCCTGAATAATTGATTGCATAAGGGATGAACGGTAATAAAAACAGCCTTCATACCTTCCGTTTCTACACATGTTTAGATCAATATCGCGCATATCTTTTAGATAGCAGCTAGTTGATTCACATAACATACCATTAGGCGTGCCTATTAGCTTGGGGCAGATCGCTGCTTTTAAGTAAAGTCTTCCTCTTGTTGCCATTATACTCCCCCTTTTGACTGTTTGATATAATAATCTACTAATTTGAATATGAACATAATATTACACTTCTGTTAATTTAAGATTACAACCCTCCGTTTAACCTTTTAGCAAGAAAAATGGGACAGTCTTCATAGTCCTCACATCCACAAAACTTACCCAACCTTTCTGTATCTAAGGTCATTAGGGATGATGCCTTGCATGCACCATCAGACACAAAAGGGCACATTACCATGGTGTTTTGAGATATCTCAAAGAGTATATCCGTAGTTGCTGATATTGTCACATTGCCTCCTTTCTTTTTAATTTAATGTCAATGCATTATTTTATCTTTGAGTCTTTACAGTATGATTAAATGGTTGTTAAATGTTATTATTTATTTCATGGATGTAACAGAACTATACAGGCTTGGTAGATTGCTTGCAAAAGAAATCGGTGGTATAAGGCTTATCCCAAATGAAGAACAGGCATTGGGAAAAGGTGCAAGTGGTGATAAGACCTTTCCTATAGATAAAAGGGCTGAAGACATCATAATAAATTACCTTGAGTCTCTGAATTTCCCTATGTCTGTGATATCCGAAGAGATAGGGTCAAAGGATATCCGTGGAGGGGGACAATTAAAAGCACTTATCGACCCTATAGACGGTAGTAAGAACGCAATCAATGGTATACCCTTTTACTGCTCATCGATTGCCTTACTAAATGGAGAGCGTATCGGAGATGTATTCATGTCTTTGGTTGTAAATCTTACTACAGGAGATTGTTTTGTAGCAAAAAAGGGTGAAGGAGCCTTCTTTAACGATAAACGTATATTCACCCAAAGGGATAACAATACAAACCTCCTATCCTTTGAGGCACAGAATCCCCAAAGGGATATCTCAAAGATACTCAAGTTGATGTCATGCTTCAGGCGAGTCCGTTGTTTAGGCGCTACCGCATTAGATATGGCATATACAGCATACGGGGCGATAAGTGTGTTTATTACCCCTGCCCCTTCAAGGAGTTTTGATTTTGCTGGCGGATGGTTATTGGTAAAAGAGGCAGGCGGTATCGTTACAGATACTGAAGGAAAGGATATTGACGACTTGGAGATAGGCATCAAAAAATCGATACCAATAGTAGCATCTGCAAATACCAATATCCATTTACAGATTCTTAAGGTCTTAAACGAAGGTTAGAGTATGAAGATTTTATCAACAAAAGAAAGGCTTGTTTATGGCATAAATCCTGTTAACGAGGTCATCAGGGCAAAGAAAAAGATGATCTTTTTATATGTCCAGAAGGGAAAGGAGGTATCATTCAGAGATGTTATCAAATACGCTCAAAGCCACTCTGCAACCATAGAGTTTCAAGACAAATCCTTTTTTGATAAATCACTGCCAAAGGGCAATCAAGGGATAGCGTGTAGGATTATTGATAAACAACCGATGTCAATTGAGGGGCTTCTTAGCAACTCAAGAGTCCAAAACAGACCGTTTTTCTTTATTGTGCTTGACGGAATAGAAGACCCAAGAAACTTAGGGGCAATAATTCGCATAGCAGACTCAACAGGTGTCGATGCAATCATACACCAGACACACCGTTCGGCGAGCCATTCTGGGTATCTATCAAAGTCATCTGCTGGTGCAATTGAGTATGTAAACATCATAGAAACCCCAAATATAAAAAACGTTATTGAGTATATGAAGGAAAATGGTATATTGATTTACGGTTCAGACCAAAGTGGCTCGGAGACCTTATGGGATGTAGATTTTCAACCTTCATTAGCCCTCTTGATAGGCTCTGAGGGTAAGGGAATGAGGGATAGTGTGAGGAAATTGTGTGATAATATAGTCTCAATACCAATGCTGGGAAATATAAATTCGCTCAATGTATCTGTCGCTACTGGGGTCTTGTGTTATGAGGTTTTAAGACAAAGAAAAAAAACCAAATGAGGTGATAGATATGAAAAAATTGCCCACTGTATTTTTTGCATTTTTTATGTTGATTAATAGTGCCTCTGCCTTTACTCTTGATACAAAAGAGATATCAGTTGAGGAGATCAAAGGCAGATTCGATGTTATCCTTTACGGTGGCAGACACGGAAATGATTTAGAGACCATAGCATATCTTGACCCATTATATGATGAATATCAGATACAGATATTTGCCCCAGATTTTGATTACCGTATCGTCCATTCAAAAGATGACAAAACCGCAATAGATGTAGCCCAGAAGTTTACGGGTTGGCACAGTTCATTCATGAGGTTTATCTACTCAAAGATAATCACGCCAGATGGTAAAATAGTGGGTTATGAGGTCAAGCCACTGTATCTGCCTTTTGTGTTTGGTAGATCAGATGTGTTTGACATCTCATACAGGCTTAAGGACAAAAAGGTCATTATAACAATCAAACTACTACACAAAATCGAGAGACAACTCTATTATCTGGATAACAATCAGTCAAGGCCATAGAAGAGATGTCTGAGACATTGCTCAGTGTAAGAAACCTAAACATTGGACTTAAAAAAGGCACCAATGAGGTCAATATAGTATCTAATCTATCCTTTGAGATACAAAGGTCAAAGGTCTTTGGTCTGGTAGGCGAAAGTGGATGTGGAAAGAGCCTGACATCGCTCTCTATATTAAGACTTACACCACCAAACATGAGATTGTACGGAAACATAATTTTTGATGGTAAAGATATCTTAAATATGAGCGAGTCCGATATAAGACATATAAGGGGCAACGAGATCGGTATGATATTTCAAGAACCCATGACATCTCTCAATCCTGTCCTTACAATTGGATATCAAGTAGCAGAGGTATTGATGACACACAAAAAGGTCTCAAGGTCTGAGGCCCTAAACCTCACGATTGAACTACTAAAGGCCGTAAAGATACCTTCACCAGAGTTAAGGATCAGAGATTATCCCCATCAACTTTCAGGGGGCATGAGACAGAGGGTAATGATAGCAATGGCAATCGCATGTAAGCCAAAACTTCTCATAGCTGATGAGCCCACCACTGCTCTTGATGTTACCATTCAGGCTCAGATACTAAGATTATTAAAGGTCCTAAGACAGGAATATGGCTTATCAATGTTATTTATCACCCATGATATGGCAGTAGTGTCTGAGACGGTAGATTACGCAGGTATAATGTACACTGGGAGGTTGGTGGAGACAGGCAACATCATGGATATTATCAAAAATCCACTTCATCCATATACAAAAGGGCTTTTAAACTCGTTACCTGTGAGAAAAAAACAACCACTTGTGCCAATCAAAGGGGTTGTTCCCCCACCCCATCAACTTCCAAAGGGCTGTAAGTTCTCAAATCGATGCCCCATAGCAGAAGATATATGCGAGATAGAAGAGCCTACTCTACAAGAAAAGGACAAAGGACATTTTGTGAGGTGTATCAAGGCATAGGTTTATGGAGATACTCAAGGTAGAAAACCTTTCAAGATATTTTCATATAGGACATGGCTTATGGGGGAAAAAGACTACCATTAAGGCTGTAGATGGCGTGAATTTTTCTGTTCAAAAAAATGAGGTCTTTGCCCTTGTGGGTGAGAGTGGCTGTGGGAAATCCACCGTTGCAAAGCTCATCTTGAGGTTATTACCTGCTACAAGTGGCAGAATTTTTTTTCATTCAACTGATATCTCTGGTTTAAAAGGCAAGGAACTTATGTCGTTTAGGAGGTCTGTTCAGGTAGTATTTCAAGACCCATTTGCATCCCTCAACCCAAGGATGAAGATTTACGATATACTCAGTGAACCCCTAATCGTTCATAAGATTGGGAATAGGTCAAGACAAAGGGAGATAATCTTAGATATTTTAGGCAAGGTTGGGTTATCTGAAGACATACTAAACCGTTACCCCCATGAATTTAGCGGAGGGCAAAGACAGAGGATATGCATTGCAAGGGCACTCGTATTATACCCACAGTTTATCATTGCAGATGAGCCATTGTCTTCACTTGATGTATCAATTCAGGCACAGATTATAAATCTGTTTTTTCAACTAAAAGAGGAGTTTCATCTCTCTATGTTATTTATAAGTCATGACCTAAATGTCATAAACTACATAAGCGATAGGGTTGCTGTGATGTATATGGGGAAGATAGTAGAGATTGGTAGTACAGAAGATGTCTATAACAAGCCTCTACACCCTTACACAAGGCTACTCATAAGTTCTGCACCAAAAATAAATAAAGATACAGAAACTATACCCACAACTTCTCATGATGTCACAACAGTCTTATCAGAGCCTGACGGTTGTGCATTTGAACCCCGATGCAAAGAGGCAAGAGAGATATGCAAAAGACAGAAACCGGAGGTTATCACAAAAAATGGTAGGCAAATCGCCTGTCATTTGTTTACATAAAGTCAAAGATTTTTGTTTTTTATCTGTGTTTTAGTATATTATTTTTTAAGAATGGTAGGTAAGGAATTGTCAGCAGAACTAACTATAAGAAAATTTGTAATCCCTGAGTTTGTATTTGGGGTTGATGCCATAAAACTTACAGGTAAATATTCACAAAACTTTGGTGCCAGAAGGGTATTAGTCGTCACAGACAATGGCGTAATCTCTCATGGCTGGACAGAAAAGGTCTGTGATGTATTAAAGGATTCGCACATTTCACACTGCATATTCTCCGGCCTAACAGAGAATCCAAAGGATTACGAGGTTATGCAAGGTGTTGACTTTTATAAGAGCGAAGGGTGTGATGTTATCGTTGCGGTTGGTGGTGGAAGTGTCTTAGACTGTGCTAAGGGTATAGCCATAGTGTCATCTAATGGTGGAGATATCAAGGACTTTGAAGGTGTTGATAAGGTCACAAAGCCCATGCCTCCATTAATATGTATCCCTACAACTGCAGGGTCATCAGCAGATGTTTCACAGTTTGCAATTATCACAGACACAAAAAGGATGCTGAAGTTTGCAATAATCAGTAAGACTATCATCCCTGATGTTGCACTCATAGACCCTGTAACCACAACTACTATGGATAGAGAATTAACAGCCCATACAGGATTAGATGCCCTATGTCATGCCTTTGAGGCATTTGTATCAGTTGCACATTCACCTATTACAGACCTTCATGCCCTATATGCCATCAGGCTCATCTTTGACAACCTTCCCCATGCTATAAATAACCCTGATAATTTGGATTACAGGGGTGCAATTATGCTTGGGAGCCTATCTGCAGGATTGGCATTTTCTAACGCAAGCTTAGGTCTTGTGCATGCCATGGCACATGCCATTGGAGCTCTTTTAAATATTCCACACGGCTGCTGTAACGCACATCTTTTACCACTTATCGTAAGATATAATTTTGATTCTGCACCAGACAGATACAGACAGATCGCCCACAGCTTAGATATAACAAAAGATGATATGAGCGACGATGATGTTTTATCGAAGTTAGACATGGCATTGCTGGAACTACTTCAAAGGTGTGGGATTAATCTGGGGCTTGGTAAATACGGGCTTAGCAGTCAGCATATACCCTCACTTGCAGAATATGCAATAAACGATCCTTGTATTGTTACCAACCCTAAAATACCAACAGTTAAAGACATAATACAGTTATACGAATCCGCAATATGAGAGACTATGAAGATATCTCTAAATTACGAGAAAAGATAATAGGGCTGGGAGAGACCTCTATGAAAAAGAGCTACTACCCTGACCTTCAGGCACGGCTTGAGGAACTCAACCGTTTCAAGGCATTAGTAAATGCAGTAAGTGATATATTGATTATCATCAGAACAGATGACCTTATCATTATGGATGTAAATGACGCAACCTGTAATCTCTTCGAGATTACCATAGGAGATATAAAGGATAAGAGTCTTGATGACCTTTGTAAGATACCATTCTTTGCATTCATAAAGGATCTCCTACTACTTAAATCTGATGACTACAATAGTGTTTCGTCACGAGAGGGTATAGATTCAAACTATGTCTTAAGGACAAAGACAGATTATTTCATCTACCTTGACATAAACATAAAGTCATCTGTTTTCGCTGGAGTTGAATATGCGATTATTATCGCTAAAGAGGCCAACAACCGAATAGAGATGCTCAGGGAATTACAAGAGAGCGAACGAAGATATAGAGAACTCGTTGAGTTTCTGCCATTAATCTTTTTTGAGATAGACAACCATGGAAGGTTTAGTTATATAAACCCATATGGTTTGTCTATGTTTGGATACACAGAAGAAGAGGCATATGGTATGACTATATTTGATATTATCATACCTCATGATCATGAAAGAGCCATCAAAAACATTCAAAAACGGCTAAGGGGAGAAAATATTCCCTCCCAAGAATATCAGCTATGCACCAAGGACAAAAGGGTTATCCCCACACTTATAGAGACAAGGACTATTTTCATGGAAAACAAGGGGGTTGGACTTAGAGGAGTGGGCATTGATCTAACTGAAAGAAAACAATTAGAAAGACACCAGTTAAAATCAGCTAAGATAGATGCGCTGTCTGTATTGGCAAGTGGGCTTGCCCATGATTTTAATAACATCTTGAACTCAATAAGTGGCAACATATCGCTTGCAATGATGTCGTTAAATGAAAACTCTCCATCCTATGAAAAACTGCTAAAGGCAGAGATTGCAATATCAAAGGCAAAAGACCTAAACGACAAACTATTTATGTTCTCTAAGGAAACGAAGACACCACATAAGGTATTTTCTATAAGGGGTGTTATTGAAGATGCTATAGCAATTAGCATTCACAGCCCAAAGGTCAGCTGTATATCTGAGTATGAAGATAACCTATCACCAATTTACGGCGACCCTGTACAGATTGGTCAAGTATTTCAGAATCTTATCATAAATGCAATTCAGGCGATGCCAGATGGTGGCACCATCAGGATCAATGCCAGAAATATCCAATTGGCAGATGAAAACCCTATGTTTTTACCGGCTGGCAACTATGTAGAGGTTGAAGTAAGCGATGAAGGTAAAGGCATTCCGCAAGAATACATCGATAGGATATTTGAGCCTTACTTTACAACAAAGGAAAGTGGGAGCGGTTTAGGGCTTGCAACTGTCTATAACATAGTAAAAAATCATGGTGGTATAGCACAAGTTGAATCACAATATGGTGTAGGCACTACATTTAAGATATACCTACGCGCAAACATGACTTATAATGAGAGAGAGATGCCTGTATCCAGTAATTGATACGATAAGCACCTAACATACCCTATGACTTCAAAAATTGATAATGCCTATTTGAATAAAGGGAAACCCTTTAGATTAAGACTTAAAGGGCAACCAGAAAGGAGGCATCCTTCTTGATACTTAAAACCTTCATCATAAGCCTTTTTGTTATTTTTATCTACATTTCCCCATCTTATTCCCAGACGAGTATTAAACTCAAAGATGCCCTATACCTTGCACTAAAAAACAACAGGGAAATACAGGCACTTGAAGAAAGCCTCAGGGCACAAGACAGGGATGTCAGCATTGCAAGAAGTAACCTTTTCCCAAGGATTACCTTTGAAGAGAGGTTCTTGAGGACATCCAATCCCACATATTCATTTATGTCTAAACTAAATCAGGCCAGATTCACTGAATTGGATTTTTATTTACCAAACCTCAACCATCCAAACCCAACAAACGATTTCCAGACACTCCTTTCCTTTGAGCAACCTATATTTGTAAAAAAGTTAAATGTTGCGATTGATATGGCAAAAAGGGGTGTTGTCTCAAAAGAGTTTGAACTTCATCGCAAAAAGGAAGAGGTGACGTATCGTGTAATGCAGGCAGTAACTGCAATAAAGACCATAAAGGGTTTTATAGAAGTTTCAAACAAGGCTGTGCAAGAGGCAGAGGAGATAAAAAGGATTGCAGATATCAGATACAAGAATAACCTTGGTCTGTTGTCTGATAGATTACGGGCTGAGACATCCTTATTAGAGGCTCAACAAAGACTACTCAAGGTAGAAAAGGATTTGCACATCGCTAAAAGGGCATTAGGCTTGCTGTTATCCAAGGATGAGCCTGTTGATATATTAGACGAAGACCTGATAAAGTTGGAGGTGAAAACCCTTCAGGAATACCTGTCTCTCTATGATGGCCGTCAGGACCTTAAGGGTATGTATATAAAATTGGACATGGCAGATAAAAACATAGAAATGTCAAAGGCGGAGTATTATCCAGTAATTGGGATTGCTGGGAGTTACCAGATGAATGATCACAAAAGACCTTTTGGTTCAGAAGGAGAAAGTTGGCAGATCTTGGCTTTTTTGAGATGGAACATTTTTGACAGTTTTAAAAGAAACCATGAACATCAAAAGGCAATTCATCAAAAAAGAGAGTTAGAACACCATTTAAAATCCCTCAGATCACAGATCGAATACTCTATACACGAGGCCTATGAAGACTATAAACTTCTTAAAAATTCGGTTGAAATCGCCACAAGCAACCTTAAGACTGCAGAGGAAGGGAAAAGACTCATAAAAATCAGATATGAAAATGGACTATCCCCGATCATAGATTTGCTAAGTGCCCAGACAGTCCTTGATTCGGCAAGGGCAAACCTAAATGAAAAACAAAACTCCCTTTATCTATCAATACTAAATCTTAAACTTCAGAGTGGTATCTTGCTTAAAGAATTGAACTTACAGTAGGAGGCTCAAGATGAATGGATATGTGTTTAAGATGCCTTTAGTATCAGTGATAAATCTTAGCAAGGTAATCATCCCTACCCTATCACTTTTTATTATACTTACCACATTTGGCTGTAAGGATAAGATTAAGTCTGGCGAGATTGAGCCTAAGAAGGAAAAGATAGTAGGTGTAACCACTACAACAGTTACCCCCACAGTCATTAATGACACCTATGAAATCTCTGGCAACATAAAGTCACGGCAAGTAGGCACCATATCATCAAGGGTTGTAGGTGAGGTAAAGGATGTGTATGTAAGGGAAGGTGATGTGGTAAAGGCTGGGCAGTTACTCTTAAAAATTGACGACTCTGATATTACCCAGAGACTAAATGCCGCAGAGAAGGCTGTGGAGTCTGCAAGATTTAATAGAGAACTAACAAAAAAGACATACCAAAGATTCAAGGCATTAGCAGATGAAAAGGCCGTCTCCGGTCAGGAGTTAGACCAGATAGAGACACAGATGAAGGTATCTGAAGCAGAGTTTGAACGAGCAAAGGCAATGTTAAATGAAACAGTACTCCAGCATAAATACACCCAAATAACAGCCCCCTATAATGGTATTATCACTGCAAAACATATAGAAAAGGGCAACATTGCTGCACAAGGCACACCACTATTCTCCATTGAG
>JBDNDH010000002.1:0-15881 GCA_046719235.1 Thermodesulfovibrionales bacterium | reverse complement strand
ATGTCTTAAATTCATATTTAGAGTCATCACAGGGTAAAAAGCCAAAGTTATCAAGAGATTTTTTTAAGGACAAGATCGTATTCATAGGTCTTACAGCTGCTGGACTATACGACCTAAAACCCACTGCCGTCTCTTCTATATCTACTGGGGTGCTTATACATGCAACCACACTTGACAATATCTTAAAATGTAGCTCATTTAAGAAGATACCTGTATATCTTGATATAATCTGTATTGTAGTCCTCTGCCTTATCACGACATTTGTTGTGTGTAGGACACATTCTATCCTGATAAACCTTTTGTTTCTCACCTCATCGATCATCATGGTCATATTGACGCTTGCCCTGTTGTTTAAAATAGGTTATTACAGCACGATTTCAATCCCTTTATTTTCACTCTTATCCTCATTCTTACTCTCAATAACAGCAAGTTACGCAATTGAGGGGCAAAAAAGGAGGTTTGTAAAAAAGACCTTTTCTCAATACATGGACGAAAAATTGGTGGACTATCTCCTCAAACACCCCGAACTCGTCAGACCTGGGGGACAAAAAAAGAGGGTGACGGTCTTTTTTGCAGATATCTCTGGCTTTACAAGCATCTCTGAGGTGCTCCCTGTAGAGCAGACTGCCCTAATGTTAAACACAGTCTTGAATGCCTTTACGGAGATAATTATAAAAAACAACGGTGTTATAGACAAATACATTGGTGACTGTGTGATGGCATTCTGGGGTTCTCCATATAGCACTGGCAGTGATGAGGTGTTTGCGTGCAGTTCTGCTGTGCAGTGTATTGAGGCGCTCGAGGAGATAAATCGTGGGTTTAAAGAAAAAGGGATACCCCAGATCTCAATGAGGATAGGGATTAACGCAGGTGATGCAATCACTGGCAACCTTGGCAGTGATCGTCTCTTTGATTACACAGTTATAGGTGATACAGTGAATATTGCCTCAAGGCTTGAAGGGGTCAACAAGGAGTTTCATACAAAGATTATAGTTAGTGACGAGGTGTTTAAAAATACCGCTGACAGATTCTTGGCAAGGAGGTTGGGATTGATAAGTGTAAAGGGCAAGGAAAGACCGATATTAATATATGAGATTATAAACACGATAGATCGGGCAACGGATGAGGAAATCACCCTACAGAGCTCTTTTGAAGAGGCTATCAGTCTATTTCTAAATATGGATATCACTGGCGCCTTAGATGCCTTTAAGCATACCGCTTCAAGATTCCCCGATGATTATCCATCAAAATATTATGTGGATCTATGCAATGAACTAATCACAAAAAAGGAGGTCTTGACAGAAAGGGATATCATCATTAAAATGAAAGTCAAATGAAATACATCGCCTTTGTCATATTTTTTGTTTCAATATTTCCTGTCTGCTCTTTTGCAGAGACGATTCGTGTTATCACAAAGGAAAATTTTTTAAGGGAAAACTGCCGTTTCTTTGCAACAATAAAGGCAAATCTAAAGTATGGAGACGCCCTTGAGGTCATATCCCCTGAGGGAGACTGGTATAGGGCAAGGTTTAGGAATATAACTGGCTGTATTCATAAATCGGCTGTTGATCAAAGGGTGATATCTCCAACAGCAAGCGGCTTCGGATCTACAAGACAGACCGCTACAGAACATGAAGTGGCTCTTGCTGGCAAGGGTTTTACACCAGAGGTAGAATCAGCATTTAAGAAAAAAAACCCCGATATGAAATACAACCTTGTAGATGCAATAGAGAGATATAAGACAGACGAAAAGAGGGTGTTTGAGTTTATAAAAATGGGAGGACTCACTCAGCCTTGAAGACACTCTTTAGATTTTCATGGTTTTTCATTCTTACTTTTACCCTAAGTGGTTGCCTAACTACGAGCGGGGGAGGACTTGCTGGTGGGATTGGCACTGCAGTGACTGCTGTAACAGAGATATCAAAGGCAGCAAGACCTATTTCCGATGAGGAGGAGTATTATATAGGCAGGGCAGTGGCTGCAAGGATATTATCTACTTACAAATTGGTAAATAACGCTGTCTTGGTTGATTACATAAACCTTGTTGGCTTATCAATAGCACTTCATTCAGAAAAACCAAATACTTACGGTGGCTATCACTTTGCGATATTAGACACTATGGAGAGAAACGCATTTGCATGTCCAGGGGGTATGATATTCATTACCAAAGGCATGTTGCTTACCGCAAAAAATGAGGATGAACTCGCTGCCATACTTGCACATGAGATCGCACATATAAATAACAGAGACGGCATATCAGCCATTAGTAGTGCAAGATGGACTGAGGCATTGACCATTATTGGAACTAATATAGCAAAACAATACGGCTCCCCTGAATTTAGCAGACTCGTAAGTATATTTGAAGGCACGATTGACGATGTCTTTAAGAGCATAGTCGTAAATGGTTATAGCAGGCAACAAGAATTTGCCGCAGATTTAAAAGCCATTGAGTATCTTAAAAAGGCTGGTTACAACCCTTCTGCCATGTCTGACCTTATCTCCAGTCTAAACACAAGTGCCTCTGGTGGCATTATGTCAACGCATCCACAATCTTCAGACCGTTTAGAGAGACTTATGTCTCAGACAAAGACAGTATCCATAAATATGGACGCACTAAAGAAAAGGACAGATCGTTTTAAGGCGGTCATCAAAAAAATATAATGTCCCACATGCTCACCCATATAGATACAAAAGGCAAGGCAGTGATGGTTGATGTATCAGAAAAGCCAAATACCACAAGGACTGCAAAGGCGTTAGCTTCTGTGTATATGAAACCAGATACCTTGAGGTTAATCAAGGAAAATAGTATCAAAAAAGGAGACGTGCTTGCGGTTGCCAAGATATCAGGGATAATGGCTGTGAAAAATACCTCTAATCTCATTCCTCTTTGTCACCCATTGCCTATTAGTTCTGTTGAGATAGAGTTTAAGATTGATGATGAAGACTCAAGGATAGACATCATTACAACCGTTAAGACCAGTGCACAGACAGGTGTTGAGATTGAGGCAATTACGGGCTGTGCTATATCTGCAATCACGATATACGATATGTGTAAGGCTGTGGACAAGGACATGATGATAGGTAATGTAAAACTCCTTGAGGAGCACGGCGGCAGAAGTGGATCCTACATAAGAACCCCTTAGGTTGTCTCTTTACAGAAAGTTAACCCAAAAAAACACAACCAAACTTGTCTTTTATCGGACATAGATGCCTGAAAAGGCTTTGTTGCAACACCTTTACACATGTAGAGCCTTAATTTCTAACTGCACATTTTTATGTAATCATCACTATTGTTAATTTGGGGCACTACATTTTGATAAACCTTGCCACAGTTCAAAGGCTTTGAAGGCATTTATGTTTGCTATACTAAATATCAATTGCATTTTTTTGGTTAACAGATCAAATCCACTGGTAACAATAGTCACAGGGGTGGATGGTCTTTAAGAAGAGTTTTTAAGAGGGCTGGATAGTTAGGTAATCACAGATCGTCAATCAGTCACTTATATTACGAAATCTATCCAGCCCTTTGAGAATGGATGCTTACAATTGTACAACCTATTTCTTATCAGTAAGTGATGCTATGCCCGGTAGTTCTTTGCCTTCAAGAAGCTCTAATGATGCGCCACCGCCGGTGGATATAAAGGATATGGAGTCTGATACTCCTGCACGATGGACTGCATAGTCGGTATCGCCTCCACCAACAATGGTGAGTGCATAGGCATCCGCAACTGCCCTTGCTATGGCAAATGTCCCCCTTGAAAATGCATCAATCTCAAACATACCCATTGGACCATTCCAGATTATTGTCTTGGCATTTTCAATGGCTAAGGTAAATAGTTTTACAGATGCCGGTCCGATGTCAAGTGCCTTCCATCCCTTAGGTATCTCTTGGTTAGGGACTATCTTTGTCTCTGCAAATTGTTCAGGTTTTTCGGCGATCACGCTATCAACTGGGAGGTAGAACTTGACATTGTTTCTCTTTAGTGTATCCATTATCCTATTTGCGAGGTCTATCATGTCTGGCTCTACAAGGGACTCTCCTACCTCATAACCCATTGCCTTTAAAAATGTATAAGCCATACCACCACCAACGATAACCTTATCAACCTTATTGGCAAGATTCTCAAGAACCCCAATCTTGCCTGACACCTTTGCACCTCCAAGTATGGCTACAAAAGGTCTGACGGGACTATTGACTACCCCCTTTAGATACTCAATCTCTTTTTTTAATAGAAAACCAGCTGCAGAGGGTATAAATTTTGTGATGCCGGTAGTTGAGGCATGGCTACGATGGGCTGCCCCAAAGGCATCGTTTACGAAATAGTCTGCAAGACTGCTTAAAGCCTTTGCAAATTCCAAGTCATTTTTTTCTTCACCTGGATGAAATCTTAGGTTTTCAAGTAGAAGGACATCCCCTTCTTTCATCTTGGCTACTGTGTTTTGAACCATCGGTCCAATACAATCTTCAACAAATATGACCTCTTTATTAAGGAGTCTTTGGAGCCTCTTTGCCACAGGTGCAAGACTATACTTGGGGTCAACCTTGCCCTTAGGTCTGCCCAGATGTGAGGCAAGTATGACCTTGGCACCTTCATCAATAGCATAGTTAATCGTAGGGAGTGTGGATCTTATCCTACTGTCATCAGTGATAACAAAATTTTCGTTGATTGGCACATTGAAATCTGCCCTTATGAAAACCCTCTTACCCTTTAGGTCAAGATCCTCAATAGTGATTTTATTCAAGGTGTCTTTTATATCAAGATGGTTACTACTTTTAGCCATATTTATGACCTCTTACCAATTAGGTTTATCAGATCCCTCAATCTTGTGCTATAACCCCATTCATTGTCATACCATGATATTACCTTTACCATCCTCTTTTCCATTACCTTTGTGAGTGTTGCATCAAATATGGAAGAGTGAGGATTGTTGTTAAAGTCGACAGATACAAGTGGCTCATCGCAATATTGGAGTATCCCTTTCATAGGACCATCAGCCCACTTCTTCATGGCTGAATTTACATCCTCAGCTGTTACATCTCTTTGGAGCTCTGCAACAAGATCAACTACTGATACATTTGGTGTTGTTACCCTCATGGCAAAGCCATCGAGTTTTCCGCTGAGTTCTGGAAGCACGAGACCTATAGCCTTTGCAGCACCAGTTGATGACGGTATGATAGAAAGTGCTGCAGCCCTTGCCCTTCTCAAATCCTTATGGGGTAGGTCGAGTATCCTCTGGTCGTTGGTATAGGAGTGCACCGTTGTCATCAAACCTCTGATAATCCCAAATTCCTTGTGCAAAACCTTAGCAACAGGGGCAAGACAGTTGGTTGTGCAAGATGCGTTTGATATTATCTTATGTGCCTTTGGATCAAGTGCCTCGTCGTTTACACCAAGGCAAACTGTTATATCTGGCTCCTTGGCTGGTGCGGATATGACTACCCAGTTTGCTCCTGCATCGATGTGTTTGGCAGCCTTAGCCCTCTCGGTGAATAGACCTGTGGATTCTACAACTAAATCCACCCCTAATGATCTCCAAGGTAGATTTTCTGGTGACCTTTCCGCAAAGACATTGATCTCTTTACCATCTACTGATATGCTATTGTCTGTATGTGTGACATCGTTTTTTAATATCCCATGCACCGAGTCGTATTTCAAAAGGTGTGCAAGGGTCTTTGAATCAGTAAGGTCATTAATCGCTACAATGGTAAAATCCGCACCACTTAGACTTGTCCTTAAAAAGTTTCTACCAATCCTCCCAAAACCGTTGATACCTACCTTGAGTGCCATCTTCTTTTCCTCCTTAATGGTTTATTAAAAAAAAGGGTATATAACCATACCCGTAAGTAGTTTAGGGTAGAAATAGGTTGATTTTGGTGGCATCCTTAGATTAGCGAGGGCTACCTCTTCAATCTCACCCACAGGGGTATGATTAAGGACAAAGAGGGCTTTAAAGGCCTTTTCTTCAACCATCGTTATTGCCTTCTTTAAATCCATTTCATATGTGATGTCTTCAGTCTTGAGGTCTTCTTTGAGGATCAATTCTTGAAGGATAACTGTATCCACATTCCTCAACTGCCTTGGCAGACTATCAAGAGAGTTGCCCTTGTATTTAAGGATAAAACACTCATCCTTACCCATGTATAAACCAAAACTGCCCTTTCCAGATGCCGAGAGTGTATCCTCGAGTTCGTCAGAATCCTTAAAATGATGCCTTTTGATAATAAAGTGTCTTTGTAAAGCGTCCAATATGTTATCCATCGCCATATCCCTTATGAGTCTGTGGGTGGGCAGTATGGTTAGATCCGAATGATTTATATCGACCAAATATGTAAGGACATAGTCCCATGGGTTATTACCTTGTCCCAAATCCGTTAGCCCTTGTATCTCACCATTGTAAAAAAGCCTTTTAAACTCCAAGGCAACCTCATACCTGTGGTGTCCGTCTGCAATAAGTATAGGTTTGTTTTTGATGCCCTCTGTAAATGCCTTTATCATAGTGTTGTCAGAAACCTTGTATAGTTTGTGAATAGTCCTGTCCTCTTGTCTTGATTCAAATATCTTCTCTGAAGGTAATGAATCAAGAGGGAAATCGCCCCTATAAAGTGTGAAGATCGAACTTATATTTGCATGACATGATTTCATCAGGTTGAGACGATCGGTCTTTGGTTTTGAGTGAGTAGCCTCATGTGGATATATGCCATCACCCAATTCTTGCAACCTCATAATGGCAAGCACACCCTTTAGGCAGAGTTTTTGTCCTTTAATTACATAATCAATTTCGTAGATATAAAGAGATGCTTCCTTGTCCCTTTTCAATATCCCCTTATTGATCCAATTGTGTAAATATTCGTTTGCCCTTGTATATTTGTTTTGACCATTGTCTCCTTCTAAATCCTTGCCAAAATCGATCCTAACGATGTTATAAGGGCTTTTGGCATATAATGCCTCCTTCTGACTATTATCTATAACATCATATGGTGGGGCTGTCACGTCATCACCATTTACCTTTTGGGTGTCATATAAAAGCGCCTTAAAGGGTCTGATATCTAAAATGCTACTCTGATGTCTCGACAAAACCGTTACCTCTCCGTCTTTTTTATTAAAACCTCAAAGCAGTTTATCTTATCACCTCAGTCTTTTAAATGCAAACCTATTAATTACCTAACCTTTGTATGTATCTGTTAAGTGCTGAAAATACACGATGAAAATCTTTGGCTTACAGATCTGATAAATTGTTTATCAACACTTATTCTAAAGTTATGATTTACGGATTAACTTATTCATGGGCTCAGACAGTTAACGGTCTTATACCCTTATAGCGTCAATTATGTAGTGTTCTTTGATTTTCTTTTATAATACATTTTAACACATGCAGACTTTTCAAAATACAGCCTTTATCTATCACCCCGGTACCTTGGGAGATGTACTTCTTTCTCTACCAGCAATCAATAAGATTAAAGAGATTGATAAGGTGGCTATTCACTTATGCTGCAAGTCAACAATCGGCAATCTCCTGATGGACCTATCAGTCGTTGAGGATACATCAGACATTGATAGCAGTTTTTATTGTCCTCTCTTTACAGATTCTCACTGGAGGCTCAAAGGGTTTTTGTCAGGGTTCAAAAAGATATACTGTTTCACCAGAGACATCTCATCGATGTCTCTAACAAATATAAAAAAACTCCGTAAGGATTTAGAAATTGTCAATACAATACCAAACGAAAAGATACATGTATCTCATTTTAGGTATAGGCAGATAGAAAGGACAGAACCTTTTATACCGATGAGACTAAAGATAGAGGACAGGTTTTTAGAAGGCGCAAGAAGATTAATCAAGATTGTTTCGAAGAGATTTATTGTCATACACCCTGGAAGCGGTAGTAAGGCTAAAAATATGCCACTTGAGGTGTTTTTTAATATATCCGATTTTTTGATTAATAAAATTCAGATTGGGGTCTTATTCATTACTGGTGAGGCAGAAGACAATACTATGCTCAGTAACATTGATAGATATGTTGAAACAAAGGGATTGATGTCTCAACATCTCTCAGGGCTTTCTCTGATTACAGTCTCATCAATGATCAGCATCGCAGACCTTTACATCGGTAACGACTCCGGGATTACACACCTTGCTGGCCTTATCAACAAGGGGATAGTGGTCTTTTTCAAGGAATCAGACCCCTTAGTATGGTCGCCAATTGGCGATAATGTCTTACTTGTCTATAGGGAAGTCAGGTATGATGATATCTTTGGATTTGTATCTCAATGCATCAAGTAAACGAGAGTTTTTAATCAAAAACCTATTCTACTCTAAGGGATTTCCGAGGATTTGATAAGTTGAAATAAGGTGTGTGTAATTGTATTTTACACACACCTTAGATATCACATTTGACTAAATCCTATACTGTAACTGCCACCTGAAGAATAGGGCATTCTTTGCGTTATCGTTATAAAAACTCTTTGGCATAAAGTATTCTGCCTGTAGAAATCCGTCTAACTTCTTATTAAATCTGTGAGTAAGCATAGTCTGTAGCATATGCCCTCTGCCCTTGCCACTGTTTGAAAACATGGCTGGGTTGAGCCCTGCAGTTGCCTTATCTGCCCCGAGGTAACTGTAAGCGGCTGTCATCCTTGTGTTGTCAGTCAATGATACCTTTGCCTCAGCCTTGTAGATTAACATGTTGGTCCAATACCCCGGTATTGGTCCACCGTCACGAATCGTTTCATTGATTAAGGTATAGATTATGAGTTCGTTCCAGTATGGTACCCGTGAAAATAGGGGGTTCCAACCCTCATGTTTTGTGGTTGATGGGTCATCTCCTGAGAGATAGACAAATCCCAACTCAAATTCTGGTTTTAGTGTGATATCAGGATACTTGCGACCAACAAAGATGTATCCACCATTTCCCCTTCTGTCTCTGCCATTATTGTATTCGCCGAATTGATGGGCAAATTCACCCTTAATGGTCCATCTGTTTTGACTAAAGACGGCCCTTGCACCAATTGTATTGATCTTAAGCTTGGGGGTGCTGCCAAATGCCTGTTCTATCTTGTAGATGTAATAGGGCTCAAGATTTAGGCTATCGCCTATCTTATTTTTTGAATATACAACAAAACCCTGTTCATTAGATGCGGTCAGTTGTTTTTTATTGCCGGGATGCAACACTGGTAGATATGTATCTGTCCATGTGTCGGTTATATACACAAGGTCAATAGAGTGATTTTTGATAAACCTCCATGTAACCCTCAATGCATTAAAGTAAAAAGACCTTGAGCCGTCACCGGGTGTGCCATCAAGGAGCAAAAACCCCTCACCAAAACCATCTGGTCCTAAAAAGTCTTGTCTTCCCACCCTTAAGTCAACTGGCAGGCTAAAGATATTCTTGAAATCCGCATAAATATTGTCAAAGATTAACTCATCCTCATCAAGTTTATCCCCTTTGGCATTCATCCTGTAACTTCCAATCTGGTATTTTGGCTCGGTAGTAAGTTTGGTATAAAAGGAGATGTCATTATTGATAGAAACCTTACCCCATGCAGATGCGCGTAACCTAAAAAAGTTTCTATCTTTGGCGCTTGCAGATGTAAGGGTGTCGAGGGCAACTACATTGTCCCATACCTCTTGTCTCAGTCTAAATGATGCACCAAAGTCCGTTTTTACCTCTGCGTATGCAGACACTGCTAAGAATACCAACAGCATCACAGACAATAAAATCATCCATCTTCTCATTCTCCCCTCCTAATGAATTGTGTTTTGGTAAAATATAACCCAAGCCAGGCTATTAACAACCTAAATATGCCTTTTTAATCCTCTCATCATTTAAGAGTGTTGATGCCGGTCCTTCTTTTACCAATCTACCAGACTCTAATACAAACGCATAGTGAGACATCCTCAATGCAGAACGAGCATTTTGTTCTATCAAGAGTATGCTCATGGACTGTTCATTTAGATACTTGAGGACCGAAAAGATCTCCTTCACAAGCAGTGGGGCAAGCCCCATTGAAGGCTCATCAAGCATCAAAAGTCTTGGCTTTGACATCAACGCCCTTCCAATAGCGAGCATCTGCTGCTGACCACCACTTAAGGTGCCTGCAATCTGTTTTTGTCTGTCCTTGAGTATTGGAAATAATTCATATACACCCTCTGCCCTTTTTCTTACCTCTTTACGGCCGATATCTCCAAAGAAGGCATAGGCACCAAGATATAGGTTGTCCTTTACTGTTAGATGACTAAAGAGCATCCTACCCTCAGGGACAAGCGTGATACCCAACCTTACAAGTTCATGGGTTTTGTAAGTGGAGATGATCTTACCGTTATATAAGACCTCACCTTCTACGATTGGGACGAGGTTCATTATACAGTTTAAAAGTGTAGATTTTCCCGCGCCATTTGCCCCTATTATGCAGACTATGCTCTTTTCAGAAAATGATATGTTCACTTTCCTCAATGCTATTATGCCGCCATATGCAACGGTAATATCTTTTAAGACTAATAACATACCGTCTCATCTCCCAAGTATGCATCTCTGACTAATTGGTTATTGCTGATTTCTTGTGGTGAACCTTCTGCTATCTTTCTCCCAAAATCAAGGACTACTATGCTATCTGAGATATCCATAACAAGCCTCATATCATGCTCCACGAGTATTATAGATATCCCTCTTTGATCCCTAAGCCTTTTGATAAACTCTGACAACTCTGTAGTCTCTACCTCATTTAGTCCTGATGCAGGCTCATCAAGCAGTAAGAGGTTTGGTTCTGTTGCTAAAGCCCTACCAATCTCGAGTATCCTCTCTTCTCCAATAGGTAAGCTTGACGCCTTTTCGTTTCTCTTATCGTAAAGTCCTATGTATTGTAATATCTCCTCGCTATCCTTGATTATCATCCTTTCCTCTGTCCTTGCATAGGGTAAACGTAAACCACATGCCAAGAGGCCACCCCTTGTCCTTACATGCCGTCCTACCATGATATTTTCAATAACAGTCATGTTGCCAAATAATTCTACATGTTGAAAGGTTCGAGATATCCCTATCCTTGCTATCTCCGAAGGTGAGAGGTTGTGTAATGGTATCCCTTTAAATAACACCTCACCTTTATCTGGCGAGTATATCCCGCTTATGATATTTAATAGTGTAGTTTTGCCTGCACCGTTTGGACCAATAATTGCCTTGATGGTACCTTGTTCAAAATCTACAGAGATGTCCTCAAGTGCAACAAGACCCCCAAAACTCTTAGACACATCCCTAATCTTTAATAGCATCTCATCTTTTACCCATTGACAACTTTTCTATGATTATAGGGACTAACCCCTTATTAAAAAACAGTAAAGTAAGTATAAGAATAACGCCATAGACTAAAATATCATACTCTTTAAACTCCCTCAGTAATTCTGGTAGTATTGTGATGATTATTGCACCTACAACCGCTCCCCAGAGGTTTGTTATCCCTCCTACAACCACCATCATCAGGAGCAGTATGGACTGAAATAGTGAGAAACTGCTTGGACTGATGAATGTGACATAGTGGGCATAAAGCGCACCCCCTAATGCCGCATATACTGCACTTAGGACGAAAACCTTTATCTTAAGTGTTGATACATTGACCCCCATTGCACTGCTTGCCAATTCGCTATCGTGAATAGACCTCAGTGCCCTCCCAAAACGGGATTTTATCAGATTTATGGAAAATAACATCACTATCATCACTGTAGACCAGATGAGAAGGTAGTAGGATATTGGTGTAGAAAATGTATATCCAAAGACATTAAATCTTGTGATGTCTCCGAATCCTGATGGACCGCCAGGTCCCCACTCATTTAAAATTACATGTATTATCTCGCCAAATCCCAATGTGGCAACCGCAAGATAATGTCCCTTTAATCTTAGGGCTGGTATGGCTAATACTACGGCGGACAATCCTGCCACAACAAGGCTGATAATGACTGACAGTACAACAGGCAAACCAAAATTTATGCTCAAGATAGCCGATACATAAGCACCAATACCAGAAAAGCCTGCCTGTCCAAGCGATACCTGACCTGCATATCCCATGAGGATGCATAGCCCAATAGCAACAAGGCTATTAATACCAGCAAATGTGGCAATACCTATTGTATATGAGCTCTCAGAGAATATAGGAAATATTGCTACTAACAAGATGAATAATAAAAAGATCACCCTATCCTTTGACATCTAAAAGCGCCTCAGATCTGCCACTGTTTTACTGCCAAAAATGCCTGCTGGTCTAAAAAACAATATTACAAGTAGGATTATAAGTGCAACTGCATCCTTTGCACCTGAGTGTAAGTATCCTGCTGTCATTGACTCTAAGACACCAATAATAAAGCCGCCAAGCACTGAACCCCTACCTCTACCTAAGCCCCCCATTATTGCCGCACAAAAACCCTTCACAGCCAACATCGGCCCTCTATCGTATTCCATAAGGGTAATAGGGGTAACAGCCACTCCAGCGACACCACCCATGATTGCACTTATTAAAAAGGACAACATTACCATCCTCTGAACATTTATACCTGTAATCTGGGCAGCGGTTGGGTTTACGGCACATGCCTTCATAGCCTTACCAATCATCGTCTTATTGAAGAATAGAAAGATAAGAATTATGCACAGGGTCGTGATTGCAATGATCCAGATTGTCTGTTGTTGTATATAGGCACCAAGGATGTTTATTGGTTCCCCTTCTGTAAATGGTGCATAGTTGTAAGGGTCTTTACCAAATTTAAACATCAATATACCTCTCAAGAGGATAGAGACCGCTATAGTAACCATAGTCATAAGAAGGAGATCTTTTTTCTTGATAGGTCTTATGGTCAATCTCTCCATAAGAAGACCAACAATGCCTGTGCAAAGTATGGCAAGGATTATTGATATAGCAAAGGGGAGTTTAAGTGATTCTGAGAAAAACCACATCAACAAACCGCCTATAACGACAAACTCCCCCTGAGCGAGATTAATAATAGATGTAGCGTTATAGATTATGTTGAAACCCAAACCCACCATAGCATAGACAGCACCTATGCTAAGCCCAGAAAACAAAAACTGCAGAAATACAGTCAATTATCTAATATACCTCCCGAAGATAAGTTAAGGTAGTGAGTTAAAAAAAGAACGGCCCTTTAAAGCAAGGCAGATAAAATCTACCTTGCCTACTTTAATATCTCCCAGTCACCATTCTTGACTACCACCATCTCAAAGGCATCTTTATCTAAACCGCAGTGGTCCTTTGGTGACATGTTAAATATCCCGCTAATTCCAGGCCAATTTGTAATATTGTTTTCTAAATAGTCCCTTATCTTCTGCCTGTCTGGTCCTACCTTTTTTAGAGCCTCTACTAACATCATAAAGGCATCATAGGCATAACCACCAAATGCACCAGGCTCACTTTTGAACCTTGCCTCATATTCTGTTGCATATTTCTTGAGAATCGCCTTCTGAGGATGTTTATCAGGGATCTTATCCCATACCACAATCCTGCTCAACGGTGCGATTACCCCTTCTGCAGCCTTGCCAGCAAGGTCTATGTTTTTCTTGCTACCCCATCCGTGGCTATGAATCAAGGGGATACCCATCTTCAAAGTGTGCCAGTTCTTTGTAACCACAACCTGCCCTGGTCCTATAGACCAGTTGATTACTGCCTGGGCACCAGAATTTTTTATCTTTGCCAGTTGGGTGGTCATATCTGAGTCCTTTGGCCCGTATCTCTCATCAGCAACTATTGATATTGAATACTTTGGTGCGATATCAAGAAGAGCCTTACGACCTGAATCCCCAAACCCCGTTGTTACAGTAATTATGCCAACCTTATTTATCCCCTTTTTCTTTAGATACCCAAATATAACCTCAGCAGCGGATGTGTCGTATTGTGGTGACTTAAAAATCCAGTATCTCTCATTCACAGGTTGGGTTATACCTGCCCCTGCAGCGCAAGAAATAAGGGGAGTCTTTGCCTGTGTCATAATGGGTATAACGGCCATAGATTCACCTGTAGTTGATGGACCGATGATAGCCAACACCTTATCTTTATCCAAGAGTTTTTTTGCCGATAACACCGCCTGTGTTTCATCGCTCTTTGAGTCTTCGATAATGACATCTATAGGCACACCATTTATACCACCTGCCTTATTTATCTGTTCTTTAAGCATGATTAAGGTGTTTTTCTCTGGCTCTCCCAAAAACGATGCAGCACCAGTTATAGAAAGTATAGCACCTATCTTGTAAGGTTCTTTTGCATTTAAAGGTGTGTTTAATATCAAAACCGTGATCAACACGATTAATATTGTCTTTAGAATCTGCATCACTACCTCCTTTTTTGATATAAAAACTATTTTATCAATGCCCAGTCGCCATCTTTTACAACGACCATCTCAAAGGCATCTTTGTCAAGTCCACAGTGGTCTTTGTCTGACATATTAAATATTCCACCGGTTCCAGGCCAGTTCTTGATGTTGTTTTCAATATAGTCCCTAATCTTCTGCCTGTCTGAACCTACTTTTTTTATAGCCTCTGTAATCATCATGAAAGCATCATATGCATGCCCACCAAAGGTGCTGGGTTCTGCCTTGAATCTCGCCTCATATTCCGTAGCATATTTCTTCAATACGGGTTTTTGAGGATGACCTTCGCCGATTTTATCCCAAACAACCAGCCTACCAAGTGGTACCATTAAGCCCTCTGCCGCCTTGCCAGCCAGTGAGATATTTCTCTTGCTTCCCCAGCCATGGCTCTGATAGAGTGGTATCCCAGGCTTGAGGGTATGCCAGTTTTTTGTGACTATAACCTGCCCAGGTCCTACTGACCAATTTACAATAGCCTGGGCACCTGAAGCCTTTATCTTCGTGATCTGGGTTGTCATGTCAGAATCCTTTGGCCCGTATCTCTCATCTGCAGTTATGGTAATACCAAACTTAGGTGCAAGTTCCAAAAGCGCCTTCCTGCCCGAGTCTCCATATCCTGTGGATATGGTAATAATTCCAATCTTTGTGATGTTTTTCTTTTTCATATGGTTATAAATTACCTCAACTGCCGATGTATCATATTGGGCAACTTTAAAAATCCAATATCTCTCCCCGATAGGCTGTGTGATGCTCGCACCTGCAGCACAGGATATAAGAGGGGTCTTTGCCTGAGTAACTATAGGGATAACCGCCATTGACTCGCCTGTAGTTGAAGGTCCTATGATAGCCAAGACCTTGTCCTTATCGACCAGCTTCTTTACAGCCAACACCGCCTGAGTCTCATCGCTCTTTGAATCCTCTATAATCACCTCTACTGGAATGCCCTTTATACCCCCAGCCTTGTTTATCTGTTCCTGCAACATAAGAAGGGTGTTCTTTTGAGGTTCTCCAAGAAATGATGCTGGACCTGTAACAGATAAAACGGCACCGATTTTATAGGTTTCTTTTGCTATCCCCTCGAGGGGGAAAAACAACAAGGTTAAAAGTAAAAAAAGATAAATAATCCTGTTTTTGATAGACATTGGAACCTCCTTCAATGTAAGATTTATTTTTAAAATAGCCTAAATGATAACATACTTGGACTTAAATATTGAACAATTCGTTAAGACTGACCAATTTGCTTGTTTTCTTCATTGGTTTGGGTTTTTTCATCTGGTATCTTTTCTGCTTTCGCTCTGTTTATGGATGTCTTTATACGAGACATAGTATAAGCAAGGACGGTCATCACCGATCCACATATCAAAGACACAAAGATTACAACTGCAAGAGACGACTCAAAACGCCAAAGGATAAAACTGATTGTAACTGGCATTGCATTTTGAATGGCAAATACTGCAACAGTAGTCATCAGTATCAAAAGCACGATTAGAATTGCCATATGTTTGGGACTCCACGCTTCATCTCAC
>JBDNDH010000199.1:0-3905 GCA_046719235.1 Thermodesulfovibrionales bacterium | reverse complement strand
ATAGATCTATAAAGAATACCAAGGATTTTAGGCGATTTATTGGTAATCTTGTGAGGATTGTCACAAAGGAAAAAATAGATAACCAGACCTTTTTTATTGGAAGGGTAGTGGATGTGTCTGATGAATGGGTTAGAATATCTCTGGAGGATAGGAAGCCTCCAAAGCACATCTATATCCCATTTGAGATGATCTCTAAGGCTAACCTTGAGATTGAGATGAAAAAGGAGATATAGGAATGTCAAAAGAATTAAGTTTTGTTCTTGATCAAATAAGTAGAGAAAAGGGCATTGCTAAGGAAACATTAATAAAGGCTATAGAGTCCGGTTTACTTACCGCTGCTAAAAAGAGATTCGGTGGGAAAGAAAATATCGGTCTTAAAATAAATCCAAAGACATTCAGTATAGAGGTGTTTGAAAAGAAACTGATTGTTGAGAGTGTTCAAGATCCAGATACAGAAATCGCATATGATGAGATCCAAGATAAGTATCCAGATTATACAGTTGGTGAATATATTAACATAACGCTACCTCTAAAGGATTTTGGTAGGATTGCCGCGCAGACCGCCAAACAGGTGATATTCCAGAAGGTCAAAGACGCCGAGAGGAGTATTATATACGAAGAGTATAAGGATAAGGTTGGACAGATAGTCAGTGGTTCTGTGTTAAGAAAGGAAAAAAATGTATATTTTTTGGCTGTTGGTAAGACTGAAGGTTTGTTATCACAGAAAGATATCCTGCCTAATGAAAATCTAAAACGTGGAGATACAATAAGGGCTTATGTATCGGAGGTTAGACAGTCTGTAAAAGGACCAAAGATAATACTATCAAGGACTGACCCAAACTTTGTAATAGGACTATTCAAGATGGAGGTTCCAGAGATCCAAGATGGTATAGTTATTATCAAAAATATAGCACGAGAGCCGGGCGAAAGGACAAAGATTGCAGTTCACTCCAATGACCCAGCAATAGATGCAGTAGGGGCTTGCGTGGGTATGAAAGGAACAAGGGTGCAGGCAATTGTCCGGGAACTCAGAGGAGAAAGGATAGATATAATCCCCTGGAGTGACGATATGAGGATTTTTATCGCAAGGGCATTAACCCCTGCTGTTGTAGACAGAGTAGGGATCAATGAAGAAGAAAAGACCGCATTGGTAATTGCAGACGACCAACAATTATCCATCGCTATTGGGAAAAAGGGGCAGAATATCAAATTAGTTACAAAACTCACAGGATGGGATATTGATGTCATCAGTGAATCTGAATACGCATCGCTAAGGACCGAGGAGGCAGAAAAACACTTTAGAGAGGCATTCAAAATAGACAATCAAAAAAAAGATTAGAAGGGGGATAACATCTCCCCACATTATATGGACTGCGGATTATTATCACCTATTCAATATGTAAAAGGCGTAGGACCTTCAAGGGCAAAATTGCTCAAAAGACTTGAGATTGAGACTGTAAAAGATGTCTTGTTTTTCCTCCCCCAGAGATACGAATTTAGACCTGCCCTGTGTGCTATAAAGGATGTTCAATACGACAAGGTGCAGACTGTATTAGGCAAGGTCGTTTCCACCCGTTTAATTGAGACAAAAAGACAAACTCCTACACTAAAGATCGTAGAGGTGGATATCACCGATGGGGTTAAGTGGTTAAAGGCTAAGTGGTTTAATCAGATATATGTCAAGGACATTATGAATCCTGGCAAACAGGTATTGTTAACAGGGATGGTAAAAATGGACAATTATAGTCACTTGCCCACGATTACGAATCCAGAATTTGAGATTATTGATAATACAGACGATATAGACTCATCAATCAGACAAGATGCGATCATACCTGTGTATAGTCTCACTGAAGGACTAAGTCAGAGAAAGCTGAGGGCAATAATATTATCAATCTTTAACAACTGTCAGATACAGATCAAAGACTACATACCAGAAGAGATCTTAAAAAAGAGGGATCTACCGCCACTTGCTGAGGCACTAAAGGCGCTACACCTTCCTCCAAATGATATATCCATAGATGAACTCAATAAATATCAGTCAAGGTATCAGAAAAGGCTCATATTTGAGGAGTTGTTTGTTGTGCAGATAGGGATTAAGGCAATGAAAAACACTATCCAGTCAAAAAGGGGTATCCCAATCCGAGGTGATGGGAGCCTGAGAGAAAAACTCATAAACCGCCTTCCCTTTTCTCTTACAGGTGCACAAAAGAGGGTAATCAAAGAGATTTATGCAGACATGGCATCAACAAAGCCCATGAACAGGCTAATCCAAGGTGATGTGGGTTGTGGTAAGACGATCGTTGCCCTATTGGCGATGTTAAATGCGGTAGAGTGTGGCTACCAGTCTGCCTTGATGGCCCCCACGGAGATACTCGCAGAACAACATTACAGCAATATTTGCAAATATCTTGAAGACCTTGACGTTAGAGTAGTTATATGTTCTTCAAACAGGAAAAACAGGTCATCTCATATCGCTAAATCTGATGCTGACATCGTAGTAGGAACACATGCCTTAATTCAAGAGGGTGTAACCTTTGAAAGACTTAGACTGGTAGTTATAGATGAACAACACAGATTTGGTGTTTTACAAAGGGCATCGCTAAGAAGCAAGGGTGACAACCCCGATTTTCTCATAATGACTGCCACACCAATACCAAGAACATTGGCACTCACCGCCTATGGTGATCTTGATTACTCTCTAATTGACGAACTACCACCACAGAGAAGGCAGGTAAAGACATTGTTGTTTTTTGAAAAAAACAAGTCTGAGATCTACACCATATTAAAGAGGGAGATAAACGCTCGAAGGCAGGCATATGTCGTCTATCCTCTGATAGAGGAATCTGAGCATTCAGACCTCCGCTCTGCAGTGCAGGGGGCTGAGAGATTAAAAAAGGTCTTCCCTGAATTCAATATTGGTCTTGTCCACGGCAAGATGAAGCCGGAAGAGAGGGAATCAATTATGGCAGCCTTTAAAAAAGGCGATATAGACATATTAGTGTCAACCACAGTAATTGAGGTGGGTGTGGATGTCCCAAATGCAACGGTTATGTTGATTGTCCATGCGGAAAGATTTGGATTAGCCCAGCTTCACCAGTTAAGGGGGAGAGTTGGAAGGGGAAGTCATGAGTCTTATTGTCTTCTGTTATGTTATGGTTTTTCAGAAGAGGCTAAAAGAAGGTTGATGGTTATGGTCAAAACTAACGATGGTTTTAAGATCGCCGAGGAGGATATGAAGATTAGAGGTTATGGAGATTTCTTTGGGACACGACAATCCGGTATGCCAGAGATGAGATTTGCAGATCTTTTTAGAGATAGCAAGATACTTGAGATCGCACAGAAGGATGCGGAGGAATTGATAAAAAAGGACCCGATGCTGGATAATTACCCAGATCTAAAAAGATACGCCCAAGAGTTCTGGGGAGATAAGATTGAGATCTTTAAGACTGCATAAGGGGTGTTTATAAGTGGTTTTTGAGATAGTTGGTGTGGTGATCATTGGTCTTGTAGTCGGTTCGTTCCTTAATGTGTGTATATACAGGATACCGAGGGGTAAGGATATTGTCTCTCCCCCTTCTGCATGTCCAAATTGCGAAACGAAGATAAGACCCTACGACAATATTCCAGTATTGAGTTATATCATCTTGAGGGGCAGATGCAGATATTGTAACAATAGCATATCGTTTAAATATCCCCTTATTGAGATACTCAACGCACTGCTGTATTATCTCTGTTATCAGTCTTTTGGTTTGGGATTTCACCTGCTGATAATCTTTGCCTTTGTATCCTCGATGATAGTGATAACATTTATTGACTTGGAGTTTCAGATCATACCAGATGCCATAACATTGCCGGGTATCATAATTGGGCTGGTATCTGCATCATTTATATTCCCAGACCCA
>JBDNDH010000198.1:0-3910 GCA_046719235.1 Thermodesulfovibrionales bacterium | reverse complement strand
ATGTATAGGTTTTTTTACAATCATCGGTGACCTCGTTGAATCTATGTTTAAACGAGATGCTGGTATCAAGGATTCAGGTAGTATATTGCCTGGTCATGGGGGGATACTTGATAAGATGGATGGTGTACTATTTGCTGGCCCAGTGTTGTATCTAATACATGCGATGTTGAGATGATAGACAAGAAAAAGATAGTCATACTTGGCTCAACGGGGTCTATTGGCAAAAACACCCTTGAGGTAATAGGGATGTTTCCTGATAGATTTGAAGTTTTAGGTCTTTCTACAAACAACTCTACTGATTTACTCTTAGAACAGGTCAGAAGATTCAAGCCACCATTCGTTGCCATAGCGAATCACGAATCTTACAAAAAGGTAAAGGAGTCCCTTGACTTAGAGGGATGTCGTGTCTTAGATGGTAAAGATGGGCTCGTTGAGATGGCTACCCTTGAGAATGCAGATATAGTAGTAGCATCTATCGTTGGTAGTGCTGGACTGATCCCTACATATTCTGCTCTGAAGGCAGGAAAGACCGTTGCGCTTGCAAATAAAGAGGTGTTGGTCTCCGCTGGGAAGATATTTACAAAGATTGCAGGCACCAAGTCTTCAAAGATCCTACCAGTTGATAGCGAACATAGCGCATTATTTCAGTGTCTTCAAGGGCAGAGCACTAAGAGCATAAAGAGATTGTTGTTGACTGCGTCTGGTGGTCCATTCTTTGGCTGGAAAAAGGAGATGCTTAAGGGGGTTACGGTTGATGAGGCGTTGTGTCATCCAAACTGGACAATGGGCAAGAAGATAACTATTGATTCTGCCACATTGATGAACAAAGGGCTTGAGATTATTGAAGCTCATCATCTATTTGGGATTGAGCACAGGAACATTGAGGCAATAATCCATCGGCAAAGTATAGTGCATTCTCTCGTTGAGTTTACAGATGGTTCTATTATCTGCCAGATGTCAAACCCAGATATGAAAGGACCCATTGCTTATGCCTTATCTTACCCAGAAAGACTTGATGGTGTGATGAGGCAGGTGGATCTGATATCGCTTGGTACACTAACATTTGAGAAACCCGATACAGAAGCATTCCCTTGTCTAAAACTCGCTTACAGTGCCCTTGATATCGGGGCTACCATGCCTGCTGTCTTAAACGCTGCAAACGAGGTTGCCGTAGAGTCGTTTTTAAAAGGTAGGATAGGATTTAACCAGATACCTGTTATAATAGATAAGGTCATGTCACTTCATAATCCGATCTGTAGCGAAGACATTGAGGCGATACTTGATGTAGATAAGTGGGCAAGAATTAAGGCAAAGGAGGTTATTTAGGTTTGACATTTTTATCGGCGGTATTACTTTTTGGTTTTATTATCTTTATACATGAATTAGGGCACTTTATCGTTGCCAAGCGTTTTAATGTAAAGGTGCTTAAGTTTTCTATCGGTTTTGGACCAAAGGTATTGGGGAGAAAGATAGGGGAGACGGAATATGTATTATCTGCAATCCCATTAGGTGGTTATGTAAAGATGCTTGGTGAAGACATTGAAGATAGTGAAAACATGTCACCTCAAGAGATTGAAGAATTGAGAAACGACCCTCGTTCATTTAAAAACCAACCAGTTTCAAAAAGGATTGCCATCGTCTTTGCTGGTCCATTGTTTAACCTGCTGACGGCAGTCGTTATATTTTTTGGCATCTATATTTATGGCATACCTACTTTAGTGCCTGTTATTGGTGAGGTTATGCCAGACTCCCCAGCATATAAAGCAGGTTTACAGCCAAACGATAAGGTGGTAATGTTGGATAACAAAAAGATAAATCAATGGGGGGAGATGACGGAGATTATCCATAAGAGTGCAAACAAACCAATAAAGGTAAGGATAATAAGGGGTGAACAGACCCTTGATTTTACAATAGTACCTGAAGAAAAGGTCATAAAAGACCTATTTGGCGAGGATAAAAAGGTTGGTCTCATAGGTATAAAACCAACTGATCAGACCTTTATTGTAAGGGAAGATCCTCTTACTGCACTTGACAAGTCGTTGAGCAAAACGGTGGAGATTATATACCTTACACTTGTAGGTATAGTAAAGATCATTCAAAAGATAATACCTGCAGATAATATCGGAGGACCTATTCTAATCTTCCAGATGGCAGAAAAAACTGCATCCTTAGGCATAATAAGTTTCCTGACATTTACTGCCATCATTAGCATAAACCTCGGCATCCTAAATCTCTTGCCAATACCTATATTGGATGGTGGACATATAGTCTTTTTCTTGATTGAGGGGATAATAAAGAGACCAATAAACGAAAAGGTTATTATTGTCTCACAAAAGGTAGGGTTGGCTTTGATTATTGCACTCATGGCTTTTGCCATGTATAACGATATATTCAGGCTTTTTGGTGATAAGATAACCCCATGAAACCAGCAAGGATAAAGTATATACACTCTGCAGGTGGTGTAATCTATAGGATAAATGACCAGAAAGGACCAGAGGTTGCCCTTATTGCAGTCAAAAACAAGAAGCTCTGGACCCTCCCAAAGGGCATGATAGACAAAGGAGAGGATATCACCATCGCGGCAATAAGGGAGGTAAGGGAGGAGACAGGGCTTATCGGCAATATCGTTAATGAATTGGGGGAGAGTTCATACTGGTTTTATGAAAAGGAAACGAATGTTAAATATAAAAAGACTGTTCATTATTTTTTGATGAAGCATATAGGTGGTGAGATCAATAACGATTGTAGTGAGGTAGATGATGTCCAATGGGTGCCGCTAAATGAGGCATCAGACAGACTGTTTTACAAATCAGATAAGATAATCATTCAAAAGGCGCATAATATTGTGGCAGCGTCAAAAGATCTTGGGTAATGGGAATATTCCTTAGACAGGATACCCTACATAGGGTGGTCTCAGAGATAAAGGCAAATGATAAAAGGATCGTTTTCACAAACGGTTGTTTTGACATCCTGCATGTTGGACATGTGAGGTATTTGCAACAGGCAAAGGCACTGGCTGATTATCTCATAGTTGCTGTAAATTCAGATGCCTCAGTAAAGAGGATAAAGCCTAACAGACCTATAAATGATGAGATCTCAAGGGTAGAGGTTTTGCTGGCACTAAGCAGTGTAGATTTTGTAACCATATTTGACGAGGATACACCGTATAATCTTATAAAGTTGTTAATGCCTGATATACTGGTAAAGGGTGGGGACTGGAAACCCAATGAAATCGTGGGGTCAGATATCATAAGAGAGGTCTATAGCCTTCAATATCATCAAGGGAGATCTACTACGGAGATCATCAGGAGGATAAGGGACTTGCCCCCTGATGAGTGATGTAGAAAAAATATCTCTTTAAACTTGAGATTTTTGAAGATATGATTACAAAATAAATACAAAAAGGGGGTAGTTATGAATGCACTGACAATCAGCGATACTTCACACAAAAGTCAAGAGGCGTCATCAGAGGAGCTCCTTCAGCTCGTTACTCTGACATTGGGTGATGAGGAGTACGCAGTTGATATCCTGAAGGTGCAAGAGATAAACAGGATGAAGGAGATTACCCGTGTGCCAAATGCGCCACCATATGTTGAGGGTGTGATCAACTTAAGGGGGAAGGTCATACCTGTGGTCAATCTCAGGTCAAAGTTTGGCCTGATGGAAAAGGAAAAAGACGACAGAACTCGTATAATGATAATGGATATCCAGGGGATAACAATGGGTCTGATAGTTGACTCTGTATCAGAGGTATTGAGAATACCGGAAAGTATCGTTGAGCCCACACCTCCAATGGCTTCAAACATCTCATCGGAGTTTATAAGGGGTATTGCAAAATTAGATGAGAGACTTATTATCCTCTTAGATATGGATAGACTTTTAGGCAAGACTGACGAAACCGCACTCTCGT
>JBDNDH010000197.1:0-3953 GCA_046719235.1 Thermodesulfovibrionales bacterium | reverse complement strand
AATAATCCAAATCCCATATTAATAATTAGTAATGCTAATTCTTTAAATGGTGTTTTATGCACTCAAAATCCTTATAGCCCCATTTTTAGAGACTCTGTTGTCCCTTTGCTACCTTTGAGATGCGGTGCTTTTAAAATTGGAGATAACATATTCTACTGGTCTAAGTTTATAAATCATGAAAACCTTCTTACTGAGTTAAAGCAAAATTTTAATATCAAAAAAATTGTTAGACTTGCATATTTGTTATTAAAGATGCAAAAAACAGAATATTTATCAAAAAAGAGTATTTTATCAGAACTTTTAGAATTAGTCTCTTCTAAAACTTCCGATACAAATCTTGCTAATTTTTTTGATAGTGAAATTACATTTATTTGTAACATATGCTTTGATGATAATGATATACCTTCTTCATGGTCACATGGAGATTTGTGGCCTAAGGATATTTATTCAATAGAAGAAGATCGTTTTATAATCATAGACTGGGAGTGGGCATTAAACAAGGCACCTATAAGTGTAGATCTCATTGATCTATATTTAACTACTGTTGAACATGTTTTTAACAAAACAGACCTATATGACTGTTTTATTGCCTTTTTCTACAATACAATTAAAGAGATGGCTTTGCTCAGAAACATTGTCTTTCATTACTGGCAAAAAAATAATCTTACAAAGAAAGACATCTGTTTCATTTTGTTGTATGTAATGATACGTTGGTGGGCAAGAGAATTAGTACAGCAGGGAGAAGAAGCAAAAATTTATACTACAAGGAACAAGAAGATTTTTTTGGCAACTTTGAGTTTTATTGATAATTTTTCCAATAATGACTTAAAAGTACTCTACAATGACGATATTAATTTAAAGCTACACGTTATGGAACTCTTAAAACAAGGCGATATGGCAAGAGCAGCAACAATAGTTTACGAAAAGTTGAGTTCTCATGAAAATCTATCTACAGCAATTTATTTATCATCTTTGTTATATCTCTATAATAATGACATGGAAAGGGCAAAAGATCTAATGACACAATTAAATATAAATTATACAAATTCAGATGATGATTTTTTATTGCTTAAAAATTATTTGCAAGAAGTTGCAGATCTATGAAAAGCCCTTTTGTTAGCATAATAATACCCACTTACAACAGATCTGCATATTTATCTAAGGCGCTTAACAGTTTGGCAGAACAATCTTTTAGAAACTTTCAAATCATAGTAGTTGACAATTGTTCTACTGACAATACAAGGGATATAGTTTATTTATTCAAAGATAATCATAAAAACTTAGAAATCTCATATTTTTATGAACCCATACCTGGCCTACTATCTGGACGCCATCGTGGAGCCTTTGAGGCGCGAGGCGATATATTAGTTTTTATTGACGATGATGTAGAAGTAACTAATCTCTGGCTTTCCTCTATCGTTGAATCATTTGCATTACAAGATGTTGGATTAGCGACTGGACCTTGTATTCCAAGGTTTGAAATCACCCCTCCAAAATGGACAAATCTCTTCTGGCAAAAGATTGATAAAGGTAGATTTTGCACGTCTTTTAGCACCATTTACATAGGCAATAAAATGTGTTATATTGACCCTCTATATGTATTTGGACTTAACTACTCAATCAGAAGAGATATTTTCTTTGAACTTAAGGGCTTTCATCCTGACTGTATTCCCAAGAGACTTCAAATTTATCAGGGTGACGGAGAGACTGGATTGTCATTGAAAGCAAGACAGAAAGGGATAAAGGCTCTTTATCACCCATATGCTATGCTTTATCATAATATACCTCCAGATAGAGTAACTTTAGAGTATTTTAAAGAACGGTTTTTTTATCAAGGTGTTTGCAATTCGTACACACAAATAAGGCATAATAATGGGATAGAAAACATTATATTACCTGTCAAACAGATCAACAAAAATTTTTATTTACAAGATACGCAACATGCATATGTTGATGGCTTTTTCTTTCATTTTAATGCTGTAAAAAACAGTAAAACACTTCTTGATTGGGTGTTAAAGGAAAACTACCTTGACTACACACTGCCGGAGATGTAGAGGCAATTCAGCTGCAGTAGCTGAGATGGTAGCTGCAATGGCAATTGACTATCACTTGGGCCTTGGCCAAAGAACGCGTTTTTATAGTATTAAATGGTTACTGTCGCGATACACAACTTATGTCTACTGATTTTATACCCATAAGACTTAGGATAGTTTGTAGTGTATCGAATCTTTTCCCAAAAACTGCTCATTGGAGAGTCTTGTGAATGCCTTTAGACTATATTTTAGAGAAGTAAAATTTATTGGTTTTTTTAAATCTTATAAAGTTGTAATACATTGCATAGGACACAAAGATTTTAACCAAGAACGATATCATTGAAAACATCTCATGGATAATGATCTTATCGAACATATAGTCTGGCATGACCAGCATATAGCCACGATAATAAGGGCTGATTACCTCCCTGATAAGACGACCTTTATTACCCCAGATGGTTATTATCAGCAAACTGGATTTGTAGTATATCCAAAAGGCGGTGTGATCAAAAGGCATTTGCATCTCCCGCTACAAAGGCACCTTGTGGGTACTCAAGAGGCATTGATTGTCAAAAGGGGCAAGGTTGAGATTGATCTCTATGCTATGGATAAATCTGCCCTTGGCACATGGACATTAAACGAGGGGGATATTATCTTGCTTGTCTCAGGCGGTCATGGAATTAGGTGTCTTGAGGATACTGTACTTCTTGAGATCAAACAGGGTCCATATACAGGTCTTAAGGAAAAGGAACATTTCTGAGATGATACCTGTTTGTGAACCTCTGATCACTGAAGAAGATATTTCAATGGCATTAGAATGCCTTAGGTCCGGCTGGATATCTTCATCAGGCAGTTTTATTGATGATTTTGAGGCAAAGTGGGCGCAATACTGCAATATGCCTTATGGTATTGCAGTCAGCAATGGCACCGTTGCACTTCAATTGGCAGTAAGACTCCTAAACCTACAAGAGGGTGATGAGGTTATAATGCCTACATTTACTATCATCTCGTGTGCTCAGGCCTTGATTTATAACGGATTAAAACCTGTGCTTGTGGATATGCATCCACTCAATTGGCAGATGGATGTGACACAGATAGAGCAGAAGATCACAGAAAAGACAAAGGCTATCATGATTGTGCACATCTATGGCCACCCTGCGGATATGGACGGTATACTTGAGATTGCAAACAGGCACAATTTATTGGTGCTTGAGGATGCGGCAGAGGCACATGGTGCTGAATATAAAGGCAAAAAATGCGGCAGTCTTGCAGATGTATCTACATTTAGTTTCTATGCAAATAAGCTAATTACCACAGGTGAGGGTGGTATGGTCTTGGTCAGGGATGAAGCCTTAGCAGAAAGGGCAAAGGGGCTCAGAAATCTCTGCTTTCATAAAGGCAGGAGGTTTCTTCATGAAGATTTAGGCTATAATTTCAGGCTTACAAATCTGCAGGCATCCATTGCCCTTAAGCAAATTGAGAGGATATCTGAGATAATTCAAAGAAAGCGCTCTATAGCAAAGAGGTATAATGAACTTCTCCAAGGTCTACCGCTTCAGTTACCTGTAGAAGAAGAATGGGCAAAGAGCGTATACTGGGTTTATGGTATCGTGGTTGAAGAATCCACTGGTCTAACGGCAGATGATGTGATGTATAGACTTAAGCAAAGGGGAATAGAAACAAGGCCCTTTTTTTTGGGTATGCATATGCAACCATGTTTTAAAAAATTGGCGATGTTTGAGGGAGAGTGCTATCCAGTGGCAGAGAGGCTATCAAGACAGGGGCTCTATCTGCCAAATGGATTAGGCATCAAAGATGAGGAGATAAAGTATATCTGTGCCTGATACCCTTCCGCCTGCGGGAAATGCAATTGCGGGTCGTCGGGAACCAAGAGGAAGGGATAAGTTCGCCATTGGTGAC
>JBDNDH010000196.1:0-3963 GCA_046719235.1 Thermodesulfovibrionales bacterium | reverse complement strand
GAGTTATCTGGGGCAAAGTCTGAATTAGTAAGGGCTGAAAATAATCTAAAGTTATCAAAGGCAGTGCTTGTAAGGCTGGTTGGTATAGAGAAGGATTTTGAACTAACAGATAAAAGTGACAGGTTTGTACATGATGAAGAGGCCTTTCAAAACACCACATTAGATCTCCTCATCAATGAGGCATTGACTAACAGGTCAGAGGTTAAGTCTGCGGTCCTTCAAAGGGAGATCGCAAAAAGACAGGTATCTGTCTCAGGGTCTTCATATTATCCAACTATAAGCCTTGAGGGTGTTTATACAAAGGCTGGGATGACCCCAGAGTCACTCTCACTCGTCAAGGAAAGCATCTATGGTGCCATAAAGATTACATTCCCAATCTATGACGCAGGCATGCGAAGGGCTGATGTAAATGAGGCAGAGGCGAGGTTAAGACAATCAACATTAGTTGTAGGGGACATAAAAAAGGCAATATCCATAGATGTTAAAAAGGCATATCTTGACTTTTTGACCTTTAAGGATACTATTCAGGCATTAAGGGACCAGGTTGCCTTTGCCAGTGATAACTATAACGCGGTCTCAAAACAGTTTGAATATGGGCTTGCAAACAGTATAGATGTGATGGATGCAAACAATCTACTGGTTACATCCCAACAAAGGTTGGCAGAGACCGACTATAACTTCCGATTATCCATATTAAAGATAAAGAGGTCTATAGGCAAAAACCTTATAGATACAAAGAAACACAAAACTGGAGATTAGACTATGAAAAATGTGCACAGACTTCTATTGTTAATATGTTGTTTGTCCTTCATGTTAGGCTGTAAGGACTCAGGGGATAAAAAACAGCAGGCTGAGAGACTGATAAATGTCCAGGTAGCAAAGGCAGAAAGAAGGGCTGTGAAGCCCTTTTTAGAGGCTACCGGCTCACTTTTGCCATTTTATGAATCTGTTGTCAGTGCTGAGGTTGATGGCATGATAAAGAAGGTCTATATAGACGAGGGCAAACCAGTGGGCAAAGGCATGATTATAGCTGAAATAGACGATACAGACTTTATCCTTGAGGTAAAAAGGGCAGAGGCAGGCTTAAGACAAGCAGAATCTACCCTAAACAACACAAGGATAGAATACGAAAGGAAAAAGGCCCTTTATAAAGAGGAACTGATAACCAAGCAACAATTTGATGATGTCACAATGCGATTTGAGCTTGCCGAGTCAGAGGTTGAGAGGGCAAAGGCATCTCTAAGTCTCCTAAAACAAAAATTATCAAAGACAAAGATACATTCACCACTTAACGGCTATGTCAAGTCGAGGAAGGTAACCGCAGGTGACTTCGTAAGAGTAGGCACAGCCATGTTTAATATCATACAAACCAATCCTATAAAACTATCGTTTAATATCAATGAAAGGGACATTGCAAAGGTCAAACCAAATCAAGATGTAACATTCACCATTGATAGCATACCAAACAAGGAATTTAAGGCAACAGTATTCACCGTATATCCGTTACTTGACGAAAAAATGAGAACACTGATGATTGAGGCGAGGACGGCAAACGAAGAGGGCATTTTAAAACCAGGGCTCTTCGCAAAGGTCAAGATATTTACCGACAAAGAAAGGGATGTAGTCCTTATACCAGCCACATCCATCATCTATGAGGCAGACACCATGAAGGCTTACATAGTTGAAGGTAATGTTGCAAGGGTAAGACAGTTAAAAATCGGAGGAAAGTACGGAGAATTTATGGAGGTTATTGATGGTATCAAGGAGGCAGAGATGGTTGTAGTAGTTGGCCATCAAAACCTCTCCGAAGGGGTAAAGGTAAATGTGGCTCGCTGAAACATCTATAAAAAGACCTGTCTTTTGCACAATGGTGATAAGTGCCATTGTATTGCTTGGCATTGTAAGTTACCCGAGCATTGGGGTTGATCTCTTTCCAAAGGTTGACTTTCCCATCATAAATGTGACTACCACCCTCAAGGGTGCAAGCCCAGAGATAATGGACATAGATGTCACCGATAAGATAGAGGAGGCGATAAATACCATAAATGGTGTAAAGACCATCCAATCTACAAGTATCGAGGGCAGCTCAACAGTAACTGTTGAGTTTGTCCTTGAAAAGGATATTAATATTGCAGCACAGGACATCAGGGAAAAGATATCTCTCATAAGGGGCAAACTTCCCCGTGATATAGACGAGCCTATCATTGAAAAGGTCGATCCAGATGCTACACCGGTCTTATGGCTTGCACTTACCGGAGACACCAAGACTGTAAGGGAACTCTCCACATTTGCAGATGAGGTAGTAAAGGAACAACTCCAGAAGATAAACGGCGTGGGGTCAATCAGGGTAGCAGGTCTGAGATTAAGACAGATAAGGGTGTGGCTTGATGGAGAAAAGATGAGGGCATACGGTATTACCGCACAGGATGTCACAAGGGCTTTATCAAGAGAGAATGTGGAATTACCAGGAGGTAGAATAGAGAGCAAGACAAAGGAATACACACTCAAGATAAAAGGTGAGATCACTGACCCTCAGGAGTTTAACAATCTCATAGTGGGTTACAACAGAGGAAGTGCGATTAGGCTTAAAGATATTGGCAAGGTAGAAGACGGCATGGAGGAAAAACGGACTATTGCAAGGTTTAACGGCAAGCCTGCAATCGGTATGGGCATCCAAAAACAGTCGGGGACTAACACTGTAGAGGTCATTGATAGGGTCAAAAAAGAGCTTGTAAATATCAAAAAGACCCTGCCACCTGGTATGAGCCTTGACATCAGTTTTGACCAGTCTGTTTTTATCAAAAGGTCTATAAGTGAGGTCCAGCACCACCTTGTATATGGAGGCTTCTTTGCATCCATAGCGGTGCTTGTATTCCTTAAAAGTTTACGGATAACCATCATAAGCGCCCTCGCTATACCTACATCCATTATCTCCACATTTGCCATTATGTATTTTTTTGGCTTTACCTTTAATAACATGACTATGTTAGCCCTTTCATTGAGCATAGGGATACTCATTGATGATGCCATCATCGTTATTGAGAATATCCACAGACATATCCATGAGGGATTAAAACCAATGGAGGCAGCAGCCTTTGCCACAAAGGAGATTGGTCTTGCAGTCGTTGCAACCACCCTTGCAATAGTTGCCATCTTTTTGCCTGTCGCATTTATGAAAGGCTTGGTGGGTAGGTTTTTTGTCCAATTTGCATTCACAGTCGTCTTTGCCGTGCTTGTATCTATGTTTGTATCATTTACCCTTACACCCATGATGGCATCACGGTTTCTTAAGAGAGAAAAAGGCGATTCCCAAGAACAAAAGAGATCACTTACAAAAAAGCTGGGCGACAAGATTGATTATTGGTATAGCAAGATTGAGGATGTATATAAAAAACTACTTGAATATGCCTTACAACATCGATTAAAGATAATGGCAATCGCCATTGTGCTATTTGTTATGAGCATGTTTATGACAAAACTACTCGGCAAGGAGTTTACCCCATCAGAAGACCAAAGTAGGGTTGCTGTGAGGCTACAGGCCCCGGTTGATTATTCAATTGATGAGATAGATGCAATGTTTAAAAAGGCTGAAGATGAGATAAGAAAATTACCAGAGGTTCAAACAGTTTTTTACGCTCAGGGATTTTTTGGGTCGGTAAATAAGGGAAATATGTTTGTTGGCTTTAAACCAAAAAAAGATAGAAAAAAGTCACAGGAGCAACTCAAGGCGGAGATAAGGAAGATGCTAAGGGATAAGGTCCCCGGTCTCAAGGCATCTGTTGAAGACATCTCTTTCTTAGGGGGTGGCATAAGGAATGTGCCTATCCAGTATGTAATAAGGGGTAGAGACCTACAGGCATTAGAGAGATATATGAACCAGATAACTGCCGAATTTTCAAAATTGCCTGGTATAGTTGATATAGATTCATCTGTAGAGGCAGGCAAACCGGAGGTAAAGGTTTA
>JBDNDH010000195.1:0-3974 GCA_046719235.1 Thermodesulfovibrionales bacterium | reverse complement strand
AAATCGGGGCATAAACCAGGATGTAATAAACACATATAAGATCGGATATAGCACTCCAGAGATAGACTCCTTATTTAAGTATCTCAGCCAAAAGGGATTTAGTGAGGAAGATATATTAAGATCAAGACTTGTTCATAAAGATGGCGAAAAGAGGTGGGATTTTTTTAGGGACAGGATTATGTTCCCGATCTATGATAAAGACGGACAAGTTATTGCCTTTGGTGGCAGGAGACTTGCGGAATCCAACAATATCCCTAAATACATCAACTCACCTGATACCGATATATTCAAAAAGGGTAATTCAATATTTGGGCTACATCAGGCAAAAAATGCAATTATCAACAAGGGGTATGCAATCATAGTTGAAGGTTACATAGATGTGATCATGTGTTTTCAACATGGATTTGAGAATGTTGTGGCACCACTCGGCACTGCACTTACAGGACAACAGTTAGAAAGGATAAAGCGATACACGCAAAATCTTTTATTAATCTTTGATGGAGATACCGCAGGTATCTCTGCGACAAAAAGGGCGATCGAACTTTCGATGTCAAAATCTTTTAATACAAAGATCGTGTTGCTCCCAAAGAATGATGACCCAGACTCTATCCTAAGGCGAGATGGACATAGTGGATTGAAGGCCCTCTTTTCAAGGGCATTGACACCAGTTTCTTTCTATTTTAGGTTATTTGGGAAGACAAACAAGGCAAAATGTGTAAGGGACTTGTTAAATATCGTGATGCTAAATAACGATATTTTACAAAGGGAAGAACATATCAAGCAGATAACAGAGATATCAGGTATAAACGAATTGGCAATCAGACAAGAGGCAGAAAATATTATCAAAAAGATATCAAAGAGATTGGAGAAAAAGGTGCAGGAAGGGCATGATAATCTCTCATCTGATAACACCATAGATGAATATGCCATAAGGATGTTACTGGATGCACCGCCAAACATAAGAAAAACAGTCTGTAATATAGATTTAGAAAGCCTCCGAAAATGCACAACCTTGAGACTTCTCAGCAAGATAAACAAATATCGTGATTTAGAGGGCAATGAGCTTTTTGATAAGATACTTGCTGAATCCGACGATGAAGAGAGGGCTTTTTTGACAAGGTTAGGATGTAAGACAAGTCAGATACAGGAGATTACAGAATCTGCATTGAGTGAATGTATCAAGAATATGCTGCTAAAGATAATCGATTCACAGATGAAGGAGTCAACCTTATCTGGCAATCTAAACATGACTAATTTGTTACTGGAAAAGAAAAGAAGGCTATCAACCCAAATTACAGATGGATATTAATCTATGAGTGATGATGAAAAAGACGTAGGATGTGATAGTCTGCTCAACGGTATCTATGAGGATGATATACAAGAAGGTTCACTTGATAGAATAAACTCTATCACCTTGTATCTAAAAAGGGTAGGTAGGTATAACCTTTTAGACAAAAAGACAGAGAATAAGATAGCAAGAATCATTGAGGATCTGAGGGAGGAGATTAATCATAATATCATATTGGTCCCATACAGCATTAAAAACATCATTAGATTATGCGAAGGGATTAAGAACGGGAGTTTAGACATAAAAAACATAATCTCTGATACTGATATCCTAAAAGATGAAGAGATTAAATGCCACAAGATTAATGTAAAAAAAATATCAAAAAGATTGAAGCAACTTTATGAAAAATACCTTCTTTATATCAAAAATAATAGACCCAAAGACGAAGTAAGTCCGATTATTTCTCGCATACATAAAAACATAGAAGATCTCAACCTCAGGTCAACTCTTATAAGGATGATATACAATAAATTGAGGTCTGATTTTGATTGTCATAAGAAGGTCTATCTCAAAATTGACAAGCATTATGTCAATCAAGAGGTTTTTAATGAGGATATCATAGAAATTTTTGGGATGGGTGTAAAAGATATAGAAGGCATTATCCAAAAAATAGAGACTTTGGATGTAAGACTTGAAGAGGCAAAATCAGTCTTGATTGAATCAAACCTCAGGCTTGTAGTTAGTGTGGCAAAGAAGTATATAGGAAAGGGCTTGCCATTTGGTGATCTGATACAAGAGGGCAATCTGGGGCTTATTAAGGCGGTGGATAAGTTTCAGTATCGCAAGGGATACAAATTTAGCACCTTTGCTATATGGTGGATTAAACAGGGTATTATGAGGGCACTGGCAGAACAATCAAGGACTATCAGGTTGCCTGTTCATATTGTGGAGGACATCAATAAGATAAACTCTGTCATAAGGATGCTCATGCAAGAATCTGGACGAGAACCTACCGTAGAGGAGATTTCAAAAAGGGTTGGTATGCCTATTGAAAAGATAAATGATATACTTAATATCAATAAAGAGCCGATATCAATTGATACGCCATTAGGTGTTGATGAAGATACCACACTGCAAGACTTTATTCAAGATAAGGCTAACCTTACACCTCTTGACATATCTATATACAAAGAACTTCAAATGCAGATAAATAAAGCCCTGCTGAAACTTTCACCAAAGGAGAGATTGGTTATACAAAAGAGATATGGTATAGGTCGAGAGGAGATACCACATACCCTTGAGGCATTGGGGAAGGAACTTAACCTTACAAGGGAGAGAATACGTCAGATAGAAAAAAATGCTCTAAAAAAACTCAGACATCCCTCAAGATCATCCGTTTTGGGAGACTTTTTTTAAGAGAAATTGACTTTGTAGAGAAGAAAAAATTAATATAAATGTTCTCAAGTATAACTTAAGGGCCCATAGCTCAGTTGGTAGAGCTACCGGCTCATAACCGGTTGGTCCCAGGTTCGAGTCCTGGTGGGCCCATTGTTCATTATCAAAGAAAAGGAGTTGAGGAATCTTAAAAGTAATTTAATATGCACCCTATCCTTGAATTGCTCATAAAACTTCAAGAAATTGACAAATCGATCATAAATATCACCAATGAAATAGATGCCGTACCCAAAAAGATACACATTTTTCAAAAACCTATCAAAGATGCTCTGGAATTGTTGAATAAAGAAAAAGAGAAGCATCAATCATTAGAGAAGAAAAAGAAACAGCAGGAGATGGATGTTGAAGATGCAATGGATAAACTCAAAAAACTGCGTTCAAAGGCATCGGAGGTTAAGAGCAACAAAGAATATCAGGCACTTTTAAAAGAAATAGAGACTGCTGAAAAATCAATCAGGGCAAAAGAGAACGATATATTAGACACAATGGAGATATTGGAGAACCTCAAAAAAGACATAATGGAAAAAGAAAAGGCGTTCCAAGAGGCGGATACAATATTTAAACAACAGCAAGAGTTATTAAACAAGGAGATAGAGGAGAAGAAGACTATCTTGAAGACATTAAAGCAACAAAGGGTTGATTTTATAAAAAATATTGACCAAGAGACATATAAGGATTACATGCACATAATGAAGGTCTCAGGTGGTATAGCAGTTGCTGAAACACAAAGAGAGGTATGTCTCGGCTGTAATCTCCACATCCCGCCACAATTATATGTAGAGATCATGAAGGGCGATGAGATATTCAAGTGTCCATATTGTAGGAGGATACTCTTTTCAAGGGAGGAGCCTAAACTCGCCAATTTTGCCAGTAAGAGAGAAATAGATACCGACTCAGACGAAGAATGAGACTGACCATCAAGGATTAGAAGAGCCGGACAAAACACCCTACACAGTTTTATAAAAGCCTTGAAATCATATAGTTAAATACACAAACTTAAACTATTTGTTAAATATTGGGTAGAGTTTGTCGTAAGTATCAAGTATGTGTTCTGGAATAACCCTCACCTCGCTGACAACAGTCATAAAGTTTGTATCGCCGCCCCACCGAGGAACAATGTGGATGTGTATATGTTCTTCAATACCAGCACCTGCCACTACCCCAAGGTTTATGCCTATGTTAAACCCCTCCGGTCTAAATGCCTCTTTTATGCAATCTACTGAATATAGAT
>JBDNDH010000194.1:0-3984 GCA_046719235.1 Thermodesulfovibrionales bacterium | reverse complement strand
GTAAGTGCCATTGGTGCTGTGTCAAAGGCACGGATAGGCTATTTTGACCAAGAAGAAAAGAGATATGATGAGATGCTATTTGATGAACCGATGGAGGTGCTTTCCCTTATGGGTAATGTATCATTAAAGGATGATCAGCCTTTTCCACATCTCCACATAGTCCTTTCCCGAAAGGATTATAGTGTTATCGGTGGGCATCTATACACTGGTACGATAGTCTATGCGCTGGAATATGAGATTGTGCCTTTTCATGGAGGCTTTTTCAAGAGGAGGATGGATGAAGGGACCGGACTTTACCTCTGGGAGAGATAACCTCAACAATAGATAAAGGTAGTCTTAGACCTGTGGGTTATCCCTTGATTGCCGAGTAAAGGGTGACTGTGCCAAAAGTCATATCTTTTATCTGACAGTCTTTAAAACCATGATTAATAAGAATGTTGCAAAAGGTATCCCTACTGTGAAATGCCTCTATGGAATCGCCAAGATACCTGTATGCTGACATAGACGATAACATCCCAGCAATTAAGGGGACAAGGTTTTTTAGATATACTCTGTAGATCTTGCGGAATAAACTTGAATTTGGCATAGAGAACTCTAATATAAACACCCAACCTCCATACTTCAGCACCCTGAATATCTCGGAGACAGCCATTGAAGTCTGGTGCATATTTCTAATACCAAATGCACAGGTTACAGCATCAAAGGTCTCATCTTTAAAGGGCATATGATAACCCGATCCAACAACAGGGATGTATTGAGGAGTCTTAACCTTTTTCACCGCTGATAAAAGCATCTTTTGGCTTAGATCTAATCCAACTACCTTACAGCCTTGTCTTAACAGGTCTATTGCACTGTCTCCAGTGCCTGATGCGAGGTCAAGCACATTAATACAACCTTTTTTTATGGCGAGATCAGACATCTCCCTTCTCCAGTCCTTGTCAAATCCAAAGGAAAGTATGTGGTTTAGGATGTCGTATCTTGAATAGATATGGTCAAAGTCTGGCTGACGATTAGCGATGTCAGAGTTTTGCCTGTGTGACAAGTGTGTGAGGGTTTATTAATCGTATTGTTTTAAAAGTTCAAGTGCGTTTGTGGGTTTTACAGATCCGTATGTATCTCTATCAACTATTACAACAGGTGCCAATCCACAGGCACCTAAACACCTTGCGCTCTCTAAGGAAAATTTCTTGTCAGAAGTAATACCTCCTACTTCTAAATCCAAGCCTTTTTTGAGTGTATCAATGATATCTTCAGCACCTTTGACATAACAAGCGGTTCCTAAGCAGACCTTTATCTTGTGTTTACCACGTGGCTTAAGACTAAAAAAGGAATAAAATGAAACAATACCATAAACCTCACTTACAGAAAGTCTCATCTTTCTTGAGATGTATCTAATCAGATTCTTTGGCAGATACCCTACTATCTCTTGTGAGTCTAATAGTACAGGGATGATGCCGCCTGTTTTGTCCTTGTATTTATTGATTATCTCATCTATTGCTTGTCTTGGAAAGTCATCATCAGGTAGGTCAGATATTTTTTGAGAAACGACTATTCTCTTGGCATCTAATGCCTTTTTGACTACCTCAATCAGTAGGGCAGGAGAGAATGGTTTTGGGATATAATCTATTATCTTAAGGCTCAGTGCCTCTCTTAGGGTATCCTGTGATGGATAACCCGTGATAACGATTACCTGTAGGTCTGGTCTAATAGAACGGATATTTTTGATAAATTCCATTCCGTTCATCTCTGGCATAACAATATCTGTAAGGATAATGTCAACGTCTTCACTTTTAAGAATAGCAATGGCCTCTTGTGCGGTCTTTGTAGTGAGTATATCGTAGCCCTCTGCAGTTAATACCTTCTCACACCCCTTTAAGATTGTGTAGTCATCATCAAGGATTAGTATCTTTATTGGCATCTACATAATCTCCTGTCATTTTTTTGAAGTTGTTAATATTACCAAAATATCGTGATAAAAGTGAAGAATCTGCCCTGTCAGACGATATAACATGCTTGATTTTATAAGAAAAAACCGCTTATAGATGAAAAACTAACCTTCATAAATATGTGTTAAGGTCAACTGACTTTGCTGAAAATAAACCCTTTTTATCAAAGTGTCTTAAAGGTCTTAATCTGTTATAATCGTATTGTGATTAAAAGATTTACCATAGAGTCTGATAAGGACAGATATATACCAATTAGCCTTGATACCATTGTGCCTGGCACACAGATACCTTTTGAGATATTCACTCATGATGGAACCATCTATAAATCCCTGCTTGATAAGGGTTCAACTTATAGTTACTTTGCAAGAGAGATGATAGAGAGGCAGGCTTTGAGTAGATTTTATATCAGACAGGCAAATGCCCTTAGTTTTAACGAATATATGCAGAATGCAGCTAAGTTAAAGACGATGTTGCTTGATACGAGTTTTTTTGAGTCAAGGTATAGAGAGTTTAAGGATAGGTGGTTTATCATCGACAAAAGGATCCTGAGTTCTGGGGTTCCTTTCAAGATACCTATTGGAGGCTTGAGATTTCCCGTATTCGGAGAGATACCATTTACTGTGGATAATGAGGTCGCTTATAAACACATGCTTGAACTCAATGCTGACATCGCGGTGCGTAAAAGGGACATTGAGGCCTATTATACATATCTTGATATGTTACTTGATATGCCAGAAATAGAAGACCCTTTGGTAAAAATAAGGATTAGAAGGGAGAAACTAAAGGTCTGGTGCTATAAGATTCATGAGGAGATTAAGAGCAATTCAGTCTTACAAGACACCCTTTTGAAGCTTTACAAGCATATCAGCCTGCTCATTGGACTGATCAGAAATAATTTTAGTATGGCCGGAAAGATGTTATTTTTTGATGTGTCTGATAGGTATTTGTATATCCATTCTACAAATGTATGTCTGATGTCGATGATGCACGGACATGTGATTAATATGGACGACAATTCCTTACTTACACTCGGGATATCTGCGATTCTGCACGATGTAGGACTTATGATAATTGATGATGACGCCCAAGAAGACTCTCCTGATGACTTACAGAGAGAAATTTACAGGTCGCATGTATTAAAGGGGAAGGAATTGCTTGAGCCATATAAAGATATCCCAACAATTGCCAAAACTGTTGCCCTGACACACCATGAGAGAGAAGATGGAAGCGGTTATTTATATGGTTTTAAGGGTGATAAGATACATCCCTTTGCGAAGATAGTAGCCTTATCTGATACCTTTGAGTGTAAGAGGATACCAGGCTATAAAAAACCTGTTGTCAAACGCACGCAGATCCTTGAGCAGATGGCACGTCAAGGGCACTTGTATGATAGTGTGATGTTAAAGGATTTTCTAAGATTTGTTGCAGGACTGACCCTATAAATGCTCATCTATCCTCATGCATCCAACAAAAAACTCTGAATCCTGCCTTGCATAGCCAATCTTTCTCATTGCCTCTTCTATCTCTTTTAGTGTGGCTGGGTCGTCAATAGTAGGAGGGATAATAACCTCCGCACCATCTGCAATTCGTCGCATAGTCCCCCTTAGTATCTTTCCTGAGCGGGTCTTTGGAAGTCTTGAAACCACACACGCCTTTTTAAAGCAGGCTATAGGACCAAGGTCTTCCCTTATCATCTTTACCAATTCTTGGACTATCTCTTCCTCATTTCTTACTACATTTGATTTTAGGACAACCAAGCCTACAGGCAACTGTCCCTTTAGTGAGTCGTGAACCCCTATCACTGCACATTCTGCCACATCTGGGTGTTTTGATATGATCTCTTCCATCTCCCCTGTAGATAACCTGTGTCCAGCAACATTTATGACATCATCAACCCTACCCATAACAAAGACATAACCTTCGGTGTCTTTGTAGCCGCCATCACTTGTAAAGTAGTATCCCCTAAACTTGTCTAAGTATGAGGACTTAAATCTTTGATCATTGTTCCATAATGTTGGTAATGTCCCAGGAGGTAGAG
>JBDNDH010000193.1:0-3987 GCA_046719235.1 Thermodesulfovibrionales bacterium | reverse complement strand
CAAATAAGCCTCTATATCAATCTTTGATGGTTCATATGTGATAACAACACTACCAGAAAACGGATTTGGCTTTATCTCCTTTATGCCTTCTGGTAACTGTAGGGCAGATAATCCCTTTAACCTTGAAAGAGGAACATTCCTCAAGATTGGGATCTCAATCCTTATCCTACCTCTTACATGATGTTTGATCGTATATTTAATCATCTCATTAAAGACTAACTTTAAAGCCTAACTCTTAAGTGGTATAACCTCAGCACTTATCAATCTTTAAAAGAATATAACATATGAATTATTACAGGATTGTGAACATATCTTTAAAATAACCACAGGGATTTCCTTAACACTTTTTTAACATACCCTTAAAATCATGGTAACTTTACAGGTTTATAATTTATGGAACTTCAAACAACCAAACTAAAAGCGTTACCTAAAATCATCACGGGCTTCTTTTAGATGCCTATAATCTTAAAATTTCAAGGAGGAATGAGATGTTGAACAACAGACTGAAAATTGTGAGGTTAGCCCTCGCCGTTCTGCTGGTTTTGACACTTGTCACATCATCACTGGCAGGACAAAAAAACATCTTTATCGCTATTGGCGATGGGATGGGTATTGAACAAATGGGATTATTACACGTTTACAGCCAACAAGTCCTTGATGCCAAGTCAAACATGACAAGTATCATGAAGGATGCTGCGATAGCTGTAGTCAACACCGGTGCTGTTGATACACCTGTAACAGACTCTGCAGCAGCAGCAACTGCCATGGCAACTGGACACAAAACCGTCACAAACATGGTAAGTATGAAATCAGATGGAACACCATTAACAACTATTTTTGAGACTGCAAAGAAAAAGGGATACCTAACTGCTATTATCACCACAGACAGCGTAGTAGGTGGCACCCCAGCCCCATTTGCAGCAAAGGCTAAACACAGAAATGAATATGACAAGATTGCTGAACAGTATCTTTCATTTGGTGTAGATTACATCATAGGTGGTGGCAGGATGTATTTTGTGCCTGAAGACAAAGAGAAAAAACAGGCAGGTAGAAAAGACGGAAAGGACCTCTTGAAAGAAGCAAAGGACAAGGGATACACAGTAGTTACAAAACTTGAGGATTTTGAAAAATTAGAAAAGGCAGACAAACTCATTGCCCTCTTTACAGACAAGGAGATAAGCTTTGCAAATGGCGATAGAGATCCAACAGCCCAACCATCACTCGCAGAAATGACAGAAAAATTTATACAGATTGTGTCAAAGACAGGCAAACCCTTCATCGCGATGGTTGAGGGTGCAAGGATAGACCACGCCAATCACAAAAATGATGCTACAGCAAGCCTTGAGGAGACAAGGGATTTCGACGACACCGTTGGTATCCTTTATAAATTTTATCAAGGCAATAAGAACAACACAACCTTAATAGTAACATCAGATCACTCAAATGGTGGAATGGTGCTCACATGTTACAAGCAAAAGGAAAAGATGGTATGCCCAAGCTATGACGATCTTCACAACTTTAAGAGGGTGCCATTTTCCTTTGACAGGGCACTAAAGACACTTGATAGTATATACAAAGGTATAAAGTCTGGTAATCCTGGTATGTCTGACGAAGAGGCTTATAATAAGGCAGTAGAACAACTCTTAGAAGAACACCTTGTTGGGCTCAATCTCTCAGAAGAAGATATCAAGGCATTAAGGACAAAAAAGGTATCCCTTGCCTATCAGTATGACCCACAGGGTTCTGTATTAGGTAAGGCATACTTCCCCATGTTGTTCACATCCTGGGCAACAAGCTATCATACCGCTACACCTGTGCTTTCATTGAGTTTTGGTAAGGGTTCTGAAAGGCTAAAGGGCTTCATTGACAATACAGATATTGCAAAAGTTTTATTTAGTCTTGTAGAGTAATCATCTAAAAATTTAGGAGGTTTAAATTATGAAAAATTTATTAGCTGTTTTAATACTATCTACACTGATACTTACCGGTATGTTCATTTCAGGGGCTGACGCAAACTGGAACAAACCGCTTACCATCAAAGGCTCCGATACAATGGTTATATTAAATCAAAGATGGGCAGAGCACTGGATGAAAAAAACACCAAATAAAAGGGTTCAGGTCACTGGTGGTGGTTCAGGCACTGGTATTGCCGCACTTATTAATGGCACAACCGATATCGCTGCCTCATCAAGGACACTGAAAGATATAGAGATAAAAAAGGTTCATTCCAGATTTCAGTCAACAGTTATTGAGATAGCAAACTCAAAGGATGGAATAGGTGTTTACATCAGTGAGGCAAACCCAGTAAAAGAACTTACATTAGATCAGATAAAGGATATCTTCACAGGTAAGATCAATAACTGGAAAGAAGTCGGCGGAAAAGATGCAAAGATTATAAGATACAGCCGTGAGAGCAACTCCGGAACATACCTGTTTTTTAAAGAGAATGTCTTGAAGAGGCTTGATTATGCTGCAGACTCTCAAAACATGCCCGGCACAGCAGCAGTTATAAATGCGGTTTCTAAGGATCCAAATGGGATTGGCTATGGTGGTGCTGCTTATGCATCAGGAGTTAAGATGGTATTCGTTAAGAAAGATGCAAACACCCCTGGCTATCAGGCTACAGAAGAGAATGTGGCAACAGGTAAGTATCCTATCAGCAGGAACCTTTATTACTATGTCCCAAAGAAAAGCTATGATGCAGATGTAAGGGTCAAGGAATTTGTTGACTATATCTGTTCAAAAGAAGGACAGGATATCGTTAAGGCTGTGGGTTATTTCCCAATAAAACAGTGCCAGATTACTGAAAGAAAATAGTCTTAAATATATTCAAGGGCAGGGATTACCTCCTGCCCTATTATTTTTTGTATAAGGAAAGATAAAAAAGATGAAGATCGATCCAGATTTACTCAGAAAGAGAAAGGCAATAAACCGAATAATGGCTGTCTTTATTACCTCATTGTCACTTACAGCGGTATTTATGGTCTTGATGATATTTGTCTTTCTAATCAAGGAATCGTCGCTACTTGTGACATCAGATATTGTTAAGACCGAGATGGAGGAATTGGGTATGAGCATCAAAGACCTATTTGGCAAGGAATATCAAGCAGTCGCATACCCTCCAAAGTTTGGCTTACAACCATTAATTACATCGACAATTAGGGTTACCTTTGTAGCCATCTTGGTTGCCACACCACTTAGCCTAATGGCTGCAATATACGTAGCAGTATTTGCACCCCGATGGATCAAAGAAACCGTCAAACCAGCCATAGAACTGCTTGCTGGAATACCAACAGTTGTCCTTGGTTTTTTCACATTGATTGTGCTTGCCACATGGATACAGACAGTAACAGGCTCTGAATACAGATTGAATGCGCTTGTTGGAGGCATTGCCCTCTCATTTACAATCATACCCATTATGTTTACACTTATGGAGGATGCAATAACAAGTGTCCCAAATACAATGAAAGAGGCTTCCCTCTCTCTCGGTGCTACTCCATGGCAGACCGCCACAAAGGTATTGATACCTGCAGCAAAGTCAGGTATGGTTGCAGCATTTTTGCTTGGTGCCTCAAGGGCTTTTGGGGAGACGATGATAGCACTTATGGCAACAGGTAATGCAGCAATAACCACATTTGATTTACTGCTACCTGCAAGGACCCTTGCGGCAAATATTGGTCAAGAACTCGGAGAGGTAGCCTTTGGTGACTACCACTATGCCATATTGTTTTTTACAGGTTTTATACTCTTTATCGTTACATTTACATTCAATGCAATAGCAAACTTCTATGTTGGACATCTTGTCAGTAGAAGTTTAGGGAAGGTCTGAGGTGTACGATATGAGTAAAATGTTGAGAACCCTGTTCAAGAGACCTGTAGATTCAGTGATGGTAATACTCACACTCATTGCTACACTTATCATCATGGCGATACTTACCGTAATCTTGGCCACCATAACGATTTTTGGTGCACCACACTTATCAACGC
>JBDNDH010000192.1:0-3993 GCA_046719235.1 Thermodesulfovibrionales bacterium | reverse complement strand
ATGGCTTTTTCTTGTCGGTTTCTTGTTTTATTAATGGCATAAAAGGGTCACGCTTACCCAAATAAAAATATTCAATGACCTCTGCCTGAGTTTGTTGAGGTGTTGATGCTGATGATTGTCCACCTTGTTGCTGTGTTGTGGCCTTTTGATCTGACCTTATGTTTGGAACTGAAGGTAGTATCTCTTTAGCAGTTTCAACCGGTTTCTTTGCCTTTTCAATGGCAGTCTTAATCTTTTGCTGCTCTTCTTGAACATCCACAGCATAAGAGATCCCTCCCCACATAAAAGAGATTATTACAAGCAAGATTTTAGCATAGAGACTCATTTCTTCTCCTTCTTATCCTTTTCTTCCTTCTCTTTTTTCTTGATCTCTTCCCGCTCCTTTTCAGTTAAAACTGAATATGTTGTAATGATACAACTCAACTTCAGATCGCTTGGTCTTGCCTTTATACCTGCGTTTACCATATTGATATCAGAGACATTGACTATTCTATCAAGCTTTGTAACATTACTATAAAACTGCCCAAAACTATGATATTGTCCCCTCAATTCTACCTCTACTGGTATTTCATAAACCTCTTTACTTGAATGAAGTGCCTTATCCTTTGGCTTCCATTTCAAAACCTGTAATTCTGCCTTTGTTCCGAGTTCTGAGACCTTTTTCAGTAGATCTGAGACCTCTTTTTCCTCAGGGAGTTGTTTTTCAATCTCCCTTAGTTCTGCCTGTGCCTTGTCAAACTCAGCCTTCACCTTCTGTAAATTAGCCGCTTTTACCTTTGCAATTTGTATATCGTTTTGTTGCTTTAACGTCTCGGCTTGGAGTCTTTCCACTTCCTCATAGAGTGGATAGCACAAAAACCAGCCTACAAGTGCAGTTATCAATATTGGCAAGACAATTAGTAGCAGCTGCTTTTGTTGTTTTGGTAATGAGTTTATATCAATCTTTGGTATCTTTAGAGAAATGTTCATACATTTACCCCAAAGGTGAGCTTGAATTTATAGACTGGCACCTTTTCAAACTCAACCTGATTAGATTCCTGCAGAAATACATTAGACGCCAGTGTAGATTTCTTGAGGTTTTCTATAAATGATACTACTGCTATGTTGGTAAGAGCAGTCCCCTCTATGTTAACACTTTTTGCCTTATACTCAATCCTGTTTAACCATATACCTTCTGGCAGTGTTGCGTTAACCTCATTGAGTATCTTCACTGGAACTGCCTTATTTTTTGTTAATTCCTGTATGATGCCTTTTCTCTTGTTTATCTCTTGGCTTAACTGCTCAAGTCTCTTGACCTCAGCAATCTTTTTATTCAAATCTGCAAGCGTTGTATCGTTTAATTTCTTTTGGTCTGTTAGACTGCTAACCGATAGATATAAATAAAGATAGGCTCCACCATTGATAAGTATGGTCAACCCAATGATAACAAAAAACACAAGGTTTAAATTCTTTATCTGGATTGTTTTCTTTTTACGCTTTCTTTTCTCTTCACCTATGAGATTTATCTTGATCATCTTATTTATCTCCAGCCCTTCTTAGTGCAAGCCCTGTTGCAACCACTCCAAGTGGTGCCATGTCCTTTATAAAGTGTTCATCGAGTTTGGGACTGATTGTAAGATTTTTGAAAGGGTCAAGTAATTCTACGGGCATAACTATTCTTTCGGACAATGCCTCCTTGAAACCTTTGGTTAATGAAACCCCACCGCTCAACACCACCTTAGTGATCTCTTCATCGCTTATACTACTCCTAAAGAAATCCATCGACCTCTGTATATCTGCAAATATCTCCTCACTGGAGTTCAATATTGTATTGATTATCTGTTCTGGGGTAGCTTTATCCACAGATAGACCCCTCTTTGCCCTCTCGGCATCCTCAAGGTTGAGATCAAATTCTGACATGAGCATCTCCGTATGCACATTCCCACCAATTGGGGTATCCCTTGTAAATAAAGCCTGTCCACCTTGAATGATGGTAAGGTTTGTTGAATTTGCACCAATATTGACAAGTGCCATACATTCTTTATCTACTACTCCATAACTCATCTCAAAGGCATTGTTTATCGCAAAATGACATACATCTACAATAATAGGTAAAAGTCCGGCAATCTCCAAGGCCTCAACATAGTCATTCAGGACGTTCTTCTTTGCAGCCACAAGGATGATATCCATCTGACCTTTTTCAAACTTATTGTCACCTAATATCTGGAAATCTATATTCACATCATTAATATCAAAAGGTATGTATTGCTCAGCCTCTACCCTTATGGACTTGGATAATTCCTCATCTGTCATTTTTGGTATGGTTATCCTCTTTACTATTACAGAAGAATGACCAGCAACAGCGACAACAGCATCGGCATCTTTTATCTTATTTTTCGCAAGAAGTTCTTCTAATGCCTGAACAACGAGACTTCTGTCCTCTATGATACCATCAACGATAGCACCGTGAGGGGTATTGATAAAATCAAAAAGGGCAAGCTCTTTGCCTGTCTTGGTGTCATTTATCCGGACTATCTTTATACAACCAGATCCAACATCTACCCCTATTGTCTGCCTTTTCTTGAATAACATGCTGTTTTTATAACAGTAAAATAAACATTTGTCAAGATATTTTTTAGTTAAATATTAAACACCCATATAGGCAGATTTTACATCTTCATTATTTAAGAGCTCTATGCCTGTGCCTTCTAATTTAATAAAGCCATTCTCCAATACATAAGCCCTGTGTGATATCTTTAAAGCCAAATAGGCATTTTGCTCAACGAGCAGTATGGTCAAACCTCTCTTATTTATCTCTTCTATGAACTCATAGATCCTCTGGGTGATAATAGGTGCTATACCAAGTGAAGGTTCATCAAGCATCAGTAATCTTGGGTTAGACATCAGAGCCCTTGCAATGGCGAGCATCTGTTGTTCCCCGCCACTTAAGGTGCCTCCTAATTGGTTTGCCCTATCCTTAAGTATGGGAAACATCTCATAGACATAGTCAATATTTGACTCTGACTTTATAAAACCACCTATCAACAGGTTTTCTTTTACTGTAAGACGTGGGAAGATCCTTCTACCTTCTGGGCATTGTATCAAGCCCAATCTCACTATGTCATGAGGCGGAAGACCAGCAATAGAGCGATTCTCAAAGATGATATCACCCCTTGTTGGCTTTAGGATGCCCGATATGGTCATGAGGGTAGTTGATTTTCCAGCGCCATTGTTACCTATAAGGGAGACTATCTCCCCCTGATTAACCTTTAAGGAAATACCTTTCAGTGCCTTTACATCCCCATAGGATGTCTCGATATCTTTGAGTTCAAGAAACATGTTTATGACCAAACCCAAGATATGTCTCTACTACCTTTGCGTCGTCTTTTATATCGTCAGGTCTGCCCTCTGCAATCATTACCCCGTAATTTAGGACTACTATCCAGTCCGATACCCCCATAACAAGGTTCATGTCATGTTCAATAATCATGAGCGTTTTACCCAAATTCCTTATCTTCTCTATGAGCAACATGAGTGACCTCGTTTCTGCCTGATTCATGCCTGCACTCGGCTCATCAAGTAAAATCACATGAGGATCAAGTGCCAGTGCCCTTGCTATCTCAAGCCTCTTCTGAATACCATAAGGCAGAGAGGTTCCCATTTGGTCACGATACTGACTTATACCCATAAATTCCAAAAGCTCCATTGCCTTTTGAATAGCGGCACCTTCCTGAGAGCGGTATCGCCTGCTGTTCAATATACAATCAAAAAAACCATAGTTTGACATCAGATGCCGTCCAGCCATTACATTTTGTAACACAGACATCTCTGACAATAATCTTATGTTTTGAAAGGTTCTGACCACCCCAATTTCCGCTATCTTATGCGGTTGCAGTCCAGTGATGTCTTTACCATCAAATAAAATCTTTCCGCTATTTGGCTTTGTAAACCCAGTGATACAGTTAAACAGTGTAGTCTTGCCAGCACCGTTTGGTCCGATTATGCTCGTTATAG
>JBDNDH010000191.1:0-4006 GCA_046719235.1 Thermodesulfovibrionales bacterium | reverse complement strand
CCTTTTGCAACAACTGCCTGTGTGTCTGCAGGAATCTCTGCAGGTGCTGCATATACGCTGATTGCAAATGCGAGCACAAGTGCTACTGCCATAAAGATTGATACTGTTTTCTTCACTTCCTAACCCTCCGTTTTGGTTAGTTCAGCATTTTACCGCCAAAGGCGGGATCTTCATGCCTAAACTTTTAAGACAAAAAATTCTAAAAAACTTAGTCTCCACCACCTCCTTATCCTCTTAAACTGAAATACCCCAAAGGGGCAAGTTTTACGACAAAAGATTTTACAAAAATGCTAACCCTAAAATCAACAAAAAAATGTAGCAAAAAATATAATTAGCAAATCAAATGCCCATATAAAATTATTATCTGTCAACTATTTTTAATCTATTAATGATAATGTTGATGTATCTCTGAAAACACAAGGTGTGTCTAAATTGCAATGCAGGGCAGGCACAGGCCTGCCCTCTGTATTACTTTCTACTTATTAAAGCAATCCTTGTTGTAGCCCTTTGTAGTGCAGCGTTTGCCCGTGCAAAGTCGATGTTTTCTTGTTGTCTAAGCCTCTCTTCTGCCCTCTTTTTGGCCTCCATCGCCCTTTCTATATCTATGTCCTCTACCTTTTCAGCACTATCTGCAAGCACAATAACCTTATCAGGCGATACCTCAGCATATCCTGTATTGACGAAAAGATATTCTGTCTTCGACCCGCTTCTTACCTGCATAGAACCAATCTTTAGTGTGGTTATAAGATTTGCATGTCCAGCCAAGACACCAAACTCACCCTCTGAACCAGTTGCGGTTATCTCATCAACATCCTCGCTCATAACTACACCATATGGGGTCACAACCTCAAGTCTGATCTTATGTTCCATTTTTTCTCACCTCAGTGGTTTATTACTTACTCCACCCGAGTTTTCTTGCATTTTCCTCAACCTCTTCAATCGCTCCAGTCATATAAAATGCCTGCTCAGGCACGTCATCATATTGTCCGTCTGCTATTGCCTTAAATCCTCTGATTGTATCTTCCAATTTGACATACTTTCCTGCCCTTCCCGTAAACACCTCTGCAACATGGAATGGCTGACTAAGATATCTTTGTATCTTTCTTGCCCTTGCGACAGTTATCTTATCATCTTCTGACAATTCTTCCATACCAAGAATTGCGATGATGTCTTGCAATTCTTTATACCTCTGCAAGATTGATTGCACCTTTCTTGCAACAGAATAGTGCTCCATACCTATTACCTTTGGGTCAAGTGCCCTTGATGTTGAGTCAAGGGGGTCAACAGCAGGATAGATACCCAACTCTGCAATCTGCCTTGATAAGACAACAGTTCCATCAAGATGTGTAAATGCGGTTGCAACCGCAGGATCCGTAAGGTCATCTGCTGGAACATATATAGCCTGCATGGATGTAATTGAACCCTTCTTTGTAGTTGTTATCCTCTCCTGCAGTGAACCCATGTCAGTTCCAAGATTCGGCTGATAACCAACAGCGGATGGCATCCTACCCAGCAATGCAGAAACCTCTGAACCTGCAAGTGTGTATCTGAATATATTATCAATAAATATCAAGACATCCTGTCCTTGATCCCTGAAATATTCTGCAGCCGTTAAGGCTGTAAGAGCTACCCTTAGACGCGCTCCAGGGGGTTCATTCATCTGACCATATATAAGGGCAACATTTTTTACAACGCCTGATTCCTTCATCTCTCTGTAAAGGTCATTCCCTTCTCTTGTCCTTTCACCCACACCGGCAAAGACAGACACACCACCGTGTTTCATAGCAATGTTATGTATCATTTCCATAATAACGACGGTCTTGCCAACACCAGCACCACCAAACATACCCATCTTTCCACCTCTGACAAATGGAACGAGGAGGTCAAAAACCTTAACACCTGTCTCAAAGACCTGAGTTGTTGGCTCTTGGTCAACCAACTCAGGGGCAGGTCTATGGATTGGGAGTCTTTCTGTGGTCTCAATTGGCCCAAGTTTGTCATATGGATCTCCAACAACATTCATGATCCTTCCGAGCGTTCCCTTGCCAACAGGAATCGCAATAGGTAACCCTGTATCAACAACCTTCATCCCCCTGACAACACCATCAGTGGTCTGCATGGCGATAGTCCTTACCTTATTGTCACCCAAATGGGAGGCAACCTCAAGGGTAATGTCCAATTCTGGGATTCCCTTTACTGGATCGCCCTTCTGCTGTATCTTAAGACCATTTAGTATTGGGGGTATATCCTTCTCAAACTCAACATCAACAACTGCACCAATTACCTGACTTACTTTACCTTCATTCATAATATTCCTCCTATATTTAAAACCGTTCTTAATGTTTCAAGGCTTCCACACCACCAACAATGTCCATAAGTTCCTTAGTGATGCTCTCTTGTCTTGCCTTATTAAATTTAAGGGTCAGACGGGCAATCATGTCGTTTGCAGCCTTTGTTGCATTCTCCATCGCAGTCATTCGGGCACCTTCCTCTGCTGCCTGTGAATCAAGCAAAGCCCTAAATACCTGCACTTCTATGTTTTTTGGCACAAGGGTATCAAAGATTATCTGCTGGTTTGGCTCATAGATAAAGTCAACGCTCTCTGCCGTCTTTTCCTCACCCTTTATGGGCGCCATAGGAAGTAACTGGAAAGTTCTTACCCTCTGGACAACCGCCGATTTGAATTCATTATAAACGAGTATCAACTCATCATAGGTTCCGTTTATATAATTTTCGCTAAGATCTGTTGCAATCTCTTTTGCGATGGCGTAGGTAATCTTACCAGAAAGACCACTCCAATATTTTCTTAAGGCTACACCCCTCCTTTTGAAAAGGTCAAAACCCTTTTTACCAATAGAACTTACAGATACCTGGTAACCTTGTGACTCTAATTCTTTCATGAGTTTTGTAGCAGCCTTCATAACATTAGTATTGAAGGCACCGCATAGCCCTCTATCACCAGTTATTGTGACTATCTCAACCTTCTTTACAGGTCTTGCCTCCATTAAGGGATGCCCAGACCCTACTGCCCCTCCTAAACTCGCAAGTACCATCTCCATCTTTTCTGCATAAGGCTTTAACTCAGTTATACGGGCTTGTGCCTTACGGAATTTTGCTGCAGCTACCATCTTCATAGCCTTGGTAATCTGTTTGGTACTCTTGACAGAATTTATCCTCTTTCTTATCTCTTTTAGCCCTGGCATTGTTTATATACCCCTCTCATTACTTTTGTAAAGGCTACACTACAAATGTTTTCTTAAACTCTGCTATAGCGGCTAAAAGCCTCTCCTTAACTGAATCATCTATCACCTTTTTATCTCTAATATCATTCTTTATGTCAGGCTTCTTATTTGCAATAAATGAAAGAAACTCTGACTCAAATCTCTTGAGAACTTCAACTGGTAGGTCATCTAGTTGTCCCTGTGTTCCAGCAAAGATTATCATGACCTGATCCTCCATTGACATTGGGACATACTGGTCTTGCTTTAGTATCTCTACCATCCTACGACCTCTTTCAATCTGTGCCATTGTTGCCTTATCAAGGTCGGCACCAAATTGGGCAAAGGCTGCAAGTTCTCTAAACTGTGCGAGATCCAACCTCAATGTTCCCGCAACCTGCTTCATAGCCTTTGTTTGTGCGGCACTACCAACACGGCTTACTGATAAACCAACATTGACCGCAGGTCTTATCCCAGCATAAAAGAGGTCTGGCTCAAGGTAGATCTGCCCGTCTGTAATGGATATAACATTTGTGGGAATATATGCTGAGACATCGCCAGCCTGTGTTTCAATGATTGGCAATGCGGTAAGCGAGCCCCCGCCAAGTTCATCACTCATCTTAGCAGCCCTCTCAAGCAGCCTTGAGTGTAGATAGAAAACATCACCAGGATATGCCTCTCTTCCTGGTGGTCTTCTAAGTATCAGTGACAGCTGCCTGTATGCTGCAGCCTGCTTACTAAGGTCATCATAGATAATCAGGGCATGCCTACCACTGTCTCTAAAATAC
>JBDNDH010000190.1:0-4053 GCA_046719235.1 Thermodesulfovibrionales bacterium | reverse complement strand
CCTCTTAGATGTATTGTGCTGTGTTCAGAAAGTGGAAGATACCATCCAGAGTCGAATAGAATCTTATAAAATGCGTTGCTACCCCCTAGTCCAGCAAAGGTTGTATAGACAATATTTTTTGACCCCCTGATAGGATCTAAATTGTTGTTTCTTGTATCCCTTCCAACCGATAGGCTTATACTACTTGTGATCTTTGTCCCTTCTTGATCTTTTATGATTAAAGATGCATTTTCATTGATATCAAGGATGGTTGTTCTTTCAAGGTTGTATGCTATAGATGCCCCCCAATACTCCCAGAATGACCTTCCAAAGGATATCTCTAATCCTGTTGACCGTCTTGTATAATCCGGGTATTCCCTCTTTATACGATATATGCTTGTGCCAAAAGATATTGGTTTATCCATGAAATAAGGGTCTCTGAATGAGAGTTCATAGAATGAACTTAGCCCTCCTAATTCTCCCTTTGCCTTGAGGTAATAACCCTTACCCAAAAAGTTACCCTGCGTAATATCTACCATCCCTATTATCTTGTCGACCGAGCTATACCCACCACCAACACTAAGGAATCCAGTAGGCTTTTCCTTCACCTTTATATCAATATCCATTACCTTTGTCTCAATGTTTGGCTTAGGGACAATCTCTATTGGATCAAAAAATTGTAGGTTGTTTAACCTTTCATAACTCCTTTTGAGCATTCCACCATTAAAGATATCACCCTCATCAAGCCTCATCTCCCTTCTTATCACCTTGTCTTCTGTTTTTGTATTGCCAATTATATCGATCCTTCCGATCCTAAACCTATCCCCCTCATCTATTCTGTAGACAACATCCACAAGCCTTGTCTTTTCATCAGGACTAACATCAGGATTGATCGATGCAAGGGCATAGCCTTTATTGTAATAGGCCTCTGTTATTGCATTGGCATCTGACTGCAATATACTTCTACTAAATGGTTTATCGGTAGGTAACTTTATGAGTTTCTTTATCTCGTCATCAGGGATATTTTTATTTCCAGATATGCCAACTGACTTAACCTTATATTGATCGCCCTCTGTTAAAGCGATGGAAATGGTCATGGATTGTTTATCTTCTGATATCTTTACAACTGGTTCTGCAACCACCACCTTTATATAGCCGTTATCATGATAAAAATTCCTTATCTTCTCAATATCCTCGCTAATTACATTCTTCTTGTAATAACCTTTCCCAGTTATAAATGAGAACAATCCCCTTTCGGTTGTCTGCATTACAGATTTTATCTTTGAAGAAGATATCTGTTTGTTACCCTCAATCCTTATCTCTTTTATCTTGACCTTCTTATTCTCTTCAATGTAGAAGGTAACTGAAACCTCATCTGGTGACAGTTTTTTTACTACTGGCACAACATTGGCAAGATAATAACCCTCATCCTCATAAAATGCTCTGATTTTTAGGGCATTGTCATGGATTAGGGTTACATCTGAGATAGCACCTTGGAGCAAGCCAATCTTTTCTCGCAACTGGGCATCATCAAAATTTTTGTTACCTTGAAATTCTACCTTTACAATAGTGGGTTTTTCTTGAACAATGTAGATGACCTTTACCCCACCTTCAAATGGCGCAATCTCAACCTTGACATCATCAAAATAACCCATCTTGTAGATTGACTTTATGTCTTCGGTGGTCTTTTCCGTTGATAAAACCTCGTTTGTCTTCTGGGAAAGTTTAGCTCTTATGGCACTGGCATCAATCCTCTTTATCCCTTTAATCTCGATATCTGTAACGATTGGTATCTCCTGACAGAATGAAGATACGGCTGAAAATATCGCAATAATTATGATGGTTGTTGAAATAAAAATTTTCTTCATATTTTTGTAGGTAAAAAACGGCATTTAGTATAACAAATAAATCTTATTTTTTGTAAATTAAAACTAAGAAAAAAATTATCTATTCTTCATTTTTAAAAATTGCTATAATATACGATTCAAAACATGAATCAAAAACCATTAGTCTCTATAATAGTCCGCACAAAGGACAGACCAAAAGTGCTTGTTAGGGCGATTAAGAGTATCGCCTCTCAAACTTATAGACCTATAGAGGTCGTGCTCGTTAATGACGGAGGTTGTGACCTTGATATTGATGATCTTCAGGGTATCCTTGGAGATATACATCTTAATTACCAAAGGCTTGAAAAAAACACAGGCAGGGCTCATGCCGGAAATGTTGGTATAGAGAATGCAAAGGGAGAGTATATTGGATTTTTGGATGATGATGATGAATTTTATCCAGAGCATGTGGAAATACTTGTCAATTGTTTTCAAGGCACCGATTATAAGGTGGCTTACACTGCAGTGGAGTTTGTAGAGAAGATTTTTGATAGCCAGTCAATGACCTTCATAAAAGAAAAAAAATGGGTATTTGGCAGACAATTTTCTTTTGATGACCTACTGTTAAACAATTATATACCTATTAACTCTCTATTATTAGAGGCTGATCTCTTAAGAAATTTCATGTTTGATGAAACATTTGAACTTTATGAAGATTGGGATCTTCTCATTAGACTTGCTACTGTGTGTAAATTCTATTATGTAGATGAAATAACAGCTGCTTATATAATAGGAGAGACTGGACAGATTGCCTACAATCCACCTTTTGAAGAGAAAAAAAAGGCAATTCTTAAGATATATTCAAAGCATCGTGAAAAAATCACCGCGGAAAATATCTTTTTTTTGAATGAAACCGTACATCTAAGAGACAAGGAAATAGAACAGGCTAAGAGAGAATTGGAAGAGGTTAAGAGAGAGAGGGAATCTTTTATAATACAAAACAAAACGCTTATTGATACTAATGCAAATCTTGCAAGGATGAATCGTAAAATGGAGGCATACATAAATAGAATACACTCCAGTCGTGCATGGAAATGTCTAAAATTGCTTGAATCTATTTTTAGGAGGTAATGAAAGATTGATTGGAGTTCTGTCTCGCCGACTAAAGGATTATGTTAAAAGAAGGTATTATGATTTTCTCTATTGGGGTGTTGATTTATACAGTATAAGGTTTAATCAAAAAAATGTTATCAATAGACTAATCAAAGGTGATGTATCTCAAGGAAGCCGTGACACACTTTGTATCTTTGCCCATTACGATTGTTTCAATGTTGTAGACGATTATGTGGTCTATTATCTTACCCAGATTTATTCAATAGGCGCAGAGATTATTTTTGTGACAACCTGCTCTGATTTAGCAGAATCAGAGATTAAAAAGATAAAGGGTATCTGCTCTCTGATAATCATAAGGAAAAATGTTGGAATTGATTTCGGGTCATGGAAGACTGGGCTATCTTGTGCAGGAGATATAGGATCTTACAAGAGGATCATAATAGCAAACGATAGTGTTTACGGTCCTTTTTTTGATATTGGAAAGATTATCAATGAAATGGACGGCCGTGGCTTAGATATTTGGGGCATCACAGATAGTTGGGAGTTTTGCTGGCATCTTCAGAGCTATTTTATTGTATTCAACCAAAGGGTAATCACCAGCACTTTTTTTAAAGATTTTTGGGAAAATGAGGTCCGATATCTAAGAAAGAAACTCTTAGTCATCAAAAACTATGAATTGGGGCTAAGTCAACGTGCTCTTAGGGAAGGTTTTGTCCTTTCATCGTACTGCGAATATCGTAAGGTTATCAGTAAATCTCTAAAAAAATACCGCAAACTCCCTTTCTATAACATACTTACTGAAAAACCTTTAAATCCAAGCCACTTTTTATGGAAGCCCTTAATACAGGATTTTGGTTGTCCTTTTTTGAAGGTCGAACTTATGCGTGACAATCCGGTTCGATTACCTGATTTATATGATGTAGAGGATGTTTTACAATGGTCGGAGTATGACCCCTCTTTGATAATTAACCATCTTAAAAGGGTAAAAAACAATATCCAAGAAATGCCTATGTGGTAATATGCCTATGGCTGTATTATTTCATGAATCCCCTTTACAATCCTCAGGATTCTTTCTACATCATTCAGACGAATCATGTTTGGTCCATCACACAATGCCCTTTCAGGATCTGGATGG
>JBDNDH010000019.1:0-11096 GCA_046719235.1 Thermodesulfovibrionales bacterium | reverse complement strand
CTATGTAAACAACTCTTATCTGACAACATTTAGAGGGGATGGGCTTATCGTTTCTACGCCTACTGGCTCAACCGCCTATTCTCTATCTGCTGGAGGACCAATTCTGTATCCGACATTAGAGAATATTGTCATAACCCCTATATGTCCCCATACACTCACAAATAGACCCATAGTGCTCCCACCTGATGTGGTAGTGAGGGTGACCCTTAAGTCGGAGGGTCAGGATGTATTTCTCACACTGGATGGTCAGGTTGGTTTCCCTCTAAAAAGGGATGACTCTATCAGTATTACCAGTGCCAGATTTAAGACTATCTTGATTACACCTCAAGGCAGCGACTTCTTTGATATTTTGAGGACAAAACTCAGGTGGGGCGAGAGATGATGAGTTATTGCGGCACAAAATCTTTTATAGTGTAGATACTATGCACTGGATAGCCACATTCCCTTATGTTTTCTAACCCGTTATATTCACCCCTGTCCACAACAACGATAACTGCTTGAATATCTAATCCAAATCCCTCGGCAGCCTTTATCGCCTTTATTGTAGAGCCACCTGTTGTCACCACATCGTCAATTACTACTACCCTATCACCTGGCTCAACAAAGCCCTCTATGGGAAGTCCCATGCCGTGTTGTTTTGGTTCTTTTCTTACTACAAAGGCGTATATATTTTTCCCTTGCAGATAAGAATACATGGATGTTGCATATGCGATAGGGTCTGCACCAAGTGTAAGTCCCCCAATCCCCTTGACATCTAAACCTAAGGATAAAATCCTTTCATAGATGACCTTTCCCACAAGATACAAACCATCTGGTCTCATGGTCGTCTTCTTAAGGTTGAAGTAAAAGTTGCTGATATTGCCAGATACGAGTTTAAAAACAGGATCTTTGCTGTATGTAAAGGAGACATTGGCGATGATGTCTCTTAATGCCTTCCATGAATCTTCCAATTGAACCCCTTTTGTCTTTGATATCTTAAGTCGGGGCGATCCGATTTGAACGGACGACCTCTCGCACCCCAAGCGAGTGCGCTAACCAGTCTGCGCTACGCCCCGATGCGTTGATATTACTTGATTTCTGAAGATTTAGTCAATTCTAAGGGTAACCCTTTAGACGATAAATGCAATTAAAAACTTTTCTTGGACTTAGCACCCTAAGGTAATCTTATTGCCTTAAAAGTGTGAGGCTATTTATCCTTGATAATGCCTTATAATTTCTGTATGAGAGGGTTACAGCAGACTGATACCAATCGGTAACGCCACCTCTTCTATATGCCTCTTCTACCTGTTTTGGTTCAGCATAGTAGATATCCAAAGACTCTCCGTTTTGAAGGGTAAGTCTCTGTCTAATTGGCAGGAGGCTTTTTTTGTCTATGATCACCTCAATTCCATCACCCAATAATATATACAAATCGTCATCGTCAGTGGTTGTTAAAAATCTGTTTTTCCACCAAAATAGTGAACGTTTGAGACCCAAGGCGATCATCTGTGCCCTGCCTTTTGATATCTTTATCGTGTTTCGTATCTCGCCATCCTTTTCTACTATCTCACCTGCAGGGAAGCCAAGATAATAGATCCTAAGTAGCATACTTTTTTCATCTGCCTTCAAGAACATGTCGCCATTTATGACCATATCCCCTTTGTCAAACTCTACCTCTAAAGATGCCTCAATGCCTGTTATCTCTGAAAGTTCGCTAATGAGGGTTTGTAGATTGCTGTCTCTATAATCTGGCAGTGTTACGTGAGGTTTAGCACAACTGGCTATGATGAGTAGTAAAAACGAAAATACTAATGTCTTATACAAAAATCTCAAGTAGCTCAGCAATCTTTTTGATGCCACATACATCTATGCCTTCAACCCCCTTTAACCTTTCTCTGTTTCCAAACGGTATGTATGCCCTTTTAAAACCTACCTTCTGCGCCTCATTTATCCTTACATCACATTGACTCACAGCCCTTACCTCTCCTGATAATCCTACCTCACCGATGAATACGGCGGATGGCTCAAGAGGCATGTCTTTGAAGGAACTTATGATTGATACGACTACACCAAGATCAACCGCTGGCTCTTGTAGTTTTATCCCCCCTGCAACATTTATGAACACATCCATAATCCCCACTTGCATGCCCAACTTTTTTTCAATAACAGCAATAAGGATGTTTGTCCTATTCTGGTCTATACCAACCGTTGTCCTTCGAGGTATGCCAAATGGTGTAGGAGAGACGAGGGACTGGACCTCTACGAGTATCGGACGACTCCCCCTCATACTGGATACAACTGCAGAGCCTGATACCCCTAAGGGTCTCTCGGAGAGTAGTATCTCTGAGGGATTTTTGACCTCTGATAGTCCCTTTTCAGTCATTTCAAAGATGCCAATCTCGTTTGTAGAGCCGAACCTATTTTTTATTGTCCTTAAAATCCTGTATGTGTGTCCACTATCACCTTCAAAATATAACACCGTGTCAACGATATGCTCAAGCACCCTTGGACCTGCTATTGAACCGTCTTTGGTTACATGTCCTATGATGAATATCGGTATGTTGTGTCTCTTTGCAAAAAACATGAGTTTTGATGCAGACTCTCGTATCTGTCCTACCGACCCTGGTGCAGAAAGCAGGTCTTGGGTATAAACAGTCTGGATTGAATCTATCACTATACATATGGGTTTTGTTGCCAAACTCTCCTTGATGATGGCTTCAATGAGCGTCTCGGGATATATGACTATTGTCTTTTTCCTTATGTTTAATCTATCTGCCCTGATGTGTATCTGTTCGGGTGATTCCTCTCCAGATACATACAACACAGGATTTTTATCCGTGCCAATCATGGACATTGCCTGAAGTAGCAAAGTTGATTTGCCGATGCCTGGGTCACCGCCGATGAGGATAACCGCACCTTTTACTATGCCTCCGCCCAATACCCTGTCAAACTCTGTAATACCAGTGGTTGTCCTTGTATAAAGGCTGGTTGTAATCGTATCCAGAGATATTGGGTTTGATGATGTATAGGATGTGAGTGGCTTGGCAGAGGCATGCTCTTCAACGAATGTGTTCCACGATGCACATTCAGGGCATTTACCAAGCCATTTATTGCTTAGGTAACCACAGGACTGACATACAAAGGTGCTCTTAATCTTAGTCATAGCCTTGATTTTAACATAAATGGAAAAGTCTGCCCCTATTTTATTAATATAAGGGGGGTTGATAAATGCACTGAAGGGGGGAAACCTTTGGAGTTAACGCTGAAGCCTAAAGCATCTCTCAAGAGACTTGATACAGAGGTCTTGGTGCTCCCTGTTGTTGACGATTCTGTTGAGAAGGTTTTAGAGGTGGAAGACCTAAAAGAATACTCCCACCTGATAAGGTATGTATTGTTATCGGGTGAATTTAAGAAGGGTGATGGTGATGCATGTCTAATTCACAACACAGCATCAGGTATCAAGAGGATCTTGCTTGTTGACCTGGGGATAACAAAGGAAAGGCATCCTGAAGAATGGTTGTTAAAGGAAGATCTTAGGAGGGCTGGAGGCAAGGCGGCAAGATATTTAAGGGGCAAGGATTTAAAAGAGATATCCATATGCTGTGATTTTTTACCATCCTTGAGCCCTGATACAAAACCGGTTTTTTTCTATTTCGTTGAGGGGTTTTTGTTAAGCCTTTACAGGTTTGATTCTTTTAAGACAAAAAAAGAGGAAACATCAATCAAAAAGATAAATATCGTTGACCCCAATGCAAGGGATTATATCAATAGGCTAAACAGCATCTACTCTTCCTCAAATATGATAAGAGACCTCATTAATAGTCCCTCCAATCGTATTACTCCAAGGTATCTATTAGATGTTGCTAAATCAATAAAATCACCCAAGGTCAATGTGAGGGCATTGAACTTTAAGTTGATACAAAAAGAAGGGATGAATGGGATTCTATCTGTGGCTCAGGGTTCCATTGAACCCCCTTATCTGATTGTTATTGAATACAACACAAAGAAAGACACGTCACCGATTTTAATAATTGGTAAGACGGTTACATTTGACAGTGGAGGGATATCCATCAAGCCATCTGAAGGGCTTGAGAGGATGAAGTATGATATGGCAGGGGGGGCTGTTGTCTTAGGGATTATGAGGTGCCTTGTGGATTTAGACGCAAGGTGCAGTGTTGTGGGTATCCTGCCTGCTGTAGAAAATATGCCGGGCGGTAAGGCATACAAGCCTGGTGATATAATAAAAATGATGAACGGAAAGACAGTGGAGATAATCACCACTGATGCAGAGGGAAGGCTGACCCTTGCAGATGCAATCACATATGGTAAAAAATATTATAAGCCATCAACGATAATTGATATCGCTACCCTTACAGGTGCATGTGCGATAACCTTTGGAAACGATGTTATAGGGATGATGGGCACGGATGAAGAAATGATGAAAAGCCTTTACAGTGCAGGACAAGAGGCATATGAGATGGTGTGGGAGATGCCCTTATACAGAGAATATGGTGAATACATAAAAGGGGATTTTGGAGATATAAAAAACAGCGGGGGCAGAAACGGGGCTATGCTTACCGCTGGGTATTTTCTCAAGGAATTTGCTGAGGAAACCCCATGGGTTCATCTTGATATAGCATCTACAGCATGGCTTGAAAAGGATAAACCTTATTTAAACAAGGGGGCATCGGGTTCAGGTTTGAGGCTACTATTGGAGATGTTGATGAAGCATGTTTAAGGTCATATTTTTTACATACATAATCATACACATTCCTGATAATGCCTTTGCGTGGGGACCTATGACACACAGTTACCTTGCAAATGAGATGCTAAGGTATCTCGCTCTACTCCCACCTGAGGTTTCTATTATAATTAAAAACTTCAAGCAGGATTTTATATATGGCAATATCATGGCAGATAGTATTATGGGCAAGAGGTATATGCCAAAAGAGAAACAGTCACATAGCTGGGGCTTTGCACAAGCCCTGACCCAAAAGGTCTCGACATCATCTGAAATGGCATTTGTATATGGGTATATCTGCCATCTTGCTGCAGACACTGTTGCACATAGGGAATTGACACTGAAGATGAGGGATTTTCAACACACATGGATCGAGTTCTTGGCAGACTCTCTGGTGGATAAGACTAATAGGGTTAAATCGTTGACTATAAATCGTATAGTCCAAAAGAGAAATGATAGGTTTCTCAAGAAAAGGTTCCCATCGCACATGGTATCTTTTGATACACACAAGAGGCTTTTCAAAGGCTTTTTGATACTTTCAGCCCTTGCCAATTTCTCCAATGTGCCTAAGATCAACATAGACCGAAAAAAGATATGCAAACTCCATGAAGAATCTATACTTCGTATGATAGATATACTCTCTAACGGCTTTGATTCCTTTGTTGTGAAGGAAGACCCTTTTCCATTTCAAGATGCTTGAGAGGTCATACATACCCATTAAAGAGGGATTACAAAGGATACTGACACACACAGCACCGACCTATCAAAGTGAGGTTATAAGGATTGAAGATGGCTATGATAGGATAGTTGCAAAGGACATATATGCAGGTGAGGACCTGCCAGGTTTTGATAGATCCACTGTGGATGGTTTTGCGGTGAGGGCTGAGGACACCTATGGGGCAAGTGAGATGTCACCTCTGTATCTAACGGTTGTAGGAGAGGTGTTTATGGGGGTCCCTGCGGATATTGAAATATATAAAGGCCAATGTGTAAAGATTCCTACAGGTGGGATGTTGCCTCAGGGGGCTGATGCAGTATTGATGTTTGAGCATGCCCATAGCGTTGGTGATAACATGATAGAGGTTCTCAAAGGGCTCACACTACATGAAAATGTAATCCTCAAGGATGAGGACATTAAAAAGGGTGAGATGGTCATTAAAAAGGGGACTAAGTTAAAGCCGCAACATATCGGAGCGTTGGCTGGCTTGGGTATTACAGAGGTAGATGTATTTACCAAGCCAACAGTGTCCATAATCTCTACCGGTGACGAGATAGTTGCACCGTCATCAAACATTGGACCGGGGCAGGTCAGAGACATTAATTCTTATACACTTGATGGTCTTATCAGACAAAGCGGTGCTAAGACAAAAAAGTATGGGATTTTCTCTGACGACTATCCCACACTAAGGTCTATATTTGAGCAGGCACTCCTTGAGTCTGATATTGTCCTTATAAGTGGTGGCACGTCCGCAGGGGTTAAAGACATGACAGCAAGGATAATACAAGAGGCTGGACAACCAGGAATATTGTTTCATGGGATTGCGGTCAAACCGGGCAAACCATTAATCGGTGCAGTGATTAATAATAAGCCTGTGTTTGGACTACCCGGACATCCAGCCGCAATATTTGTGAGTTTCGACACATTTATTAGACCAGTTATTGAACATTATCTGTGTTACACCGATAGTCTAATAAGACACAAGGCTGTAAGGGCAGTAATGGCAAAGGCTGTAAATTCTGCATCAGGAAGGACGGATTTTATAAGGGTCAGTCTAAGTGAGCAAGGCAACAGATTGATTGCCACCCCAATACTCGGCAAATCTGGATTAATCAATACATTAGTAAGGGCAGATGGTATTGTTGTTATTGACTCAGGGGATTTAGGGTTGGACGCTGGTCAAGAGGTAGAGGTAAAACTTTTTTAAAATATAAGATTTAGAAAAGGGTTTGTGGAGGATTAATGGAAAACAATCAAAAATACACCGTTATGCTGTGTAGTGGTACTGGTTGTGTTGCTGGTGGTAATCTCAAGATTCGTGAAGAATTTCACAAGGAGATAGTATCAAAGGGGTTATCCGATAGGGTTGAGATAAAAACCTCTACATGTAATGGTTTCTGCCCGCAGGGTCCTGTCGTTGTTATACATCCTGATAGTGTATTGTATCAAAAGGTTACCATCAAGGATGTCCCAACTATAGTCGAAGAGCATCTAATGAAGGGTGGCATAGTTGAAAGGCTTACATACAAAGAACCTACAAAGAAACAGTCTGTAGCCTCTATGAAAGATATACCATTCTTCAATCGTCAGGTGTTGAGGGTAATGAGGAATAAGGCAATGTTAGATCCAGACAGCATTGACGATTATATACAAAGGGATGGTTATAAAGGTGCCAAAAAGGCATTACTTGAGATGAAGCCAGAAGATGTTATCAATGTTATAAAACTCTCAGGGTTAAGAGGTCGCGGTGGCGGTGGCATGCCTACAGGTTCAAAATGGGAGGTATGTGCAAACCAGAGGAGTGACCAGAAATTCATACTATGCAACAGGAGTATCATAGAGGTTGAACCTCACCTCATCATTGAGGGTATGATTATTGGGGCTTGGGCAGTAGGGGCATCGCATGGATATATCTATGTGAGGGCGGGATCTCCAATGCTTATTGAGAGGATGCAGAGGGCAATATCACAGGCTACCCAGTATGGTCTGTTAGGTAGTTCCATACTCGGTAGTGGTTTTAGTCTGACCCTTGAGATATTTAAGAGTGCTGATGAGTTTGTCTCTGGCGAGGAGACATCTGCCCTGATGAGCATAGAGGGTAAGAGGGGTATGCCCACACCAAAACCACCTTATCCTGCCGAGCGAGGTCTATGGGATAAGCCAACCCTCATAGATACAGTAGAGACATTTGCTAACATACCAGCGATAATACTTAATGGGGCTGAATGGTTTAGGTCTGTTGGCACAGAGAGTTCGCCCGGTACGAAGGTGTTTGCTTTGAGCGGACCACTGCAGACTACTGGCATAATTGAGGTCCCTTTTGGAACTACCCTTAGGACCATAATCAATGACATTGGCGGTGGTATTATAAGGGGTAGGCAGTTTAAGGCTGTGCAGGTAGGGGGCTCTACAGGTGGATATATACCTGAAAAACACCTTGATACCCCTATAACATATGAGAACATACAGGACCTTAGTGCCATCATTGGCTCTGGTGGTATAGCAGTGATGAGTGATCTAAATTGTATGGTAAGCAGTGCAAGATTTACTATGGAGTTTGCCTGTGATGAGTCTTGCGGTAAATGTCCACCCTGTAGGATCGGCACATCCGTGATGCTTGATATCCTTGATAGGATTACAAAAGGTGAGGCATCCGTCTCAGATATAGATATCCTTGAGGATTTGGCATTTGATGTAAAAGAGGCATCGCTCTGTGGATTGGGTAAAACAGCGGTATTGCCGGTAATATCAGGTATTAGATTTTTTAGAGAGGAATATGAGGAACACATCAAAGGGCATTTCTGTAGGGCTGGAGTCTGTAAAGATTTAGTCACCTTTTACATAGACAAAGAAAAATGTATAGGATGTGGAGCATGCTCAAGGGTATGTCCAAAAAAGGCGATTTCTGGGGAGAAAAAGAAACCACATATAATTGATCAGACGTTATGTATCCAATGTCGTGCATGTTATGAGACATGCAAGTTTGACGCACTAAAGGTTGGCCCGAGGAGCATGAGGGAAGAATTAAAGATGCAAGATAGTCAAGAAGGCTTGACAACAGATGACACTGTTAATCCTAAAGAAAAGGAGACACAATGATACATATCACAATCAATGACAAGATTATCGAGGCAAATGAATCAGACACAATCTTGGTCGCTGCATCAAACGCGGGTATATACATACCTAATCTGTGCTATGACCCACGTTTGAAGCCTTTTGGTTCATGTAGATTGTGTCTGGTGGAGATAGAGGGAGAGGAAAGACTATTTACCGCATGTTCAACCCCTGTAAAGCAAGGAATGGTAATATATACAGACAGTCCGAGGGTTCTAAAGGCTCGAAAGACCGTATTGGAACTACTTTTAATACATCATCCACTTGACTGTCCTGTGTGTGACAAGGCAGGGGAGTGTGCACTTCAGGATTTGACCTTTAAATACGGTGCAGAGACAAATAGGTTTACTGCTGAGCGCATGTCAGAACCTGAAAGACTTGACGCACCAATAGTTGAATACAACCCAAACAGGTGTATATTATGCGGTAAGTGTGTGAGGGTATGCTCTGAGCATCAAGGGGTGGGAGCGATTAGCATGATAAATAAAGGGATAAAGACAAGGATTGCTCCGGCATTTAATGAGCCACTGGACTGCGAGTTTTGTGGCCAGTGTATAGATATATGTCCTGTGGGGGCACTTGGCAGTAAACCATACAGACATTCATCAAGGGTCTGGTATATGGATGAACAGACAATAATCTGCCCTTTCTGTGGCTGTGGTTGCACTACAAATATCAGTATCAGGGATGGTAAGGTGGTAAGGGCAAGGGGAAAACAGGGTGTAGGAATAAATAATGGCGACCTTTGCGGAAAAGGACGGTTTGGTTTTGATTTCATAAACTCTGAAAACCGCCTCAAGATGCCTTTGATTAGAAAGGGGAATCAATTTGAACCAGTAAGTTGGGATGAGGCTATAAAGACTGTAGCGAATAGACTTATGGAGATCAGGGATAAGTATGGGCCTTTCTCTATTGGTGCTATAGGTTCACAAAGGTGCACCCTTGAAGACAACTTTATGTTTCAGAGACTTATGAGAGAGGTTATCAGGACAGATAATATAGACTCTGTAGCGCGTTTTGGGTATGCAAAGGCTCAAAATGCCTTTGAGTGGGCATTTGGTCTTGAGTCTTTACCAATTAAATGGGATGCACCTCTTATGTCTGATTTTATCTTGGTAGTAGAATCGGATATAACCTCCACACTACCTGTATGGGGACTAAACTTCTTGCTTGCTAAGGATCAAGGGGCAAGGCTTGTGGTTGCAGATTCAAGAGTGACCAAACTGGGAAGAAACAGCCATACCTTTTTAAAGATAAGGCCATCCACAGGGCTCGCCCTACTTAGTGGTTTAGCGTATGTCATATATCACGAAGGGCTATATAATAAAGAAACAGCAACAAAGGTTCACAATTTCGAGGCATTTTTATCAAGTCTGAACGATTATACCCCTGAAAAGGTAAGCGAGATAACGGATCTTACTACAGATGAGATTATCAACACAGCAAGGCAGTATGCCTCAGCAAAAAAGAGGATGATAGCGATATCATCAGGCTATGCAGAGAACACAAAGAGTCTTTATACCTTTCTTGCCGCTGCAAACCTTGTCTTGTTAATGGGAGACCCGCCAGAGACGCTTCAGGTGCCTGCAGAATTTTGCAATACACTTGGTATGTGGGACATCACCATAAGACCTCTTGTAAATGGCAAGGATTGTTACGACATGCTCTATACTGGAGAACCTCCTAAGGCAATGTATATTATGGGAGAGAACCCACTGGTCACATTTCAAGACATTACCAGCGCAGAAGTTGCATTAAAGAGGCTTGAGTTTTTAGTTGTCCAAGACATTTATCTTACCGATACTGCCAAGATAGCCCATGTTGTTCTGCCTGCCTGTAGTTGGGGTGAAAAGGAAGGGACGTTCAAGTCTGCAACTGGTATTCACCAGAGGATCGCAAAGCTCACTGATGGACCTGGGGAGGCAAAACCAGACTGGGAGATACTAAGAGATGTTGCAAATGCAATGGGTGGAAGGCTGAATGTCAAGACTATTGCAGATGTCCGTCGTCAGATGTATGAGTATTTCGAAGATGTGGTTGATAAACAGATAAAGACAAGGTTGTCTTATAACCCAGCACCTTACAAACTCGTTGAGAAGACAAACGCAGAATATCCCCTTTACTTAATAACCGAGACTGCGCTTCAGCATTCTGGTAGCCTATCGGTATTATCAAAGAATCTTGACTCTGTAGTGCCTGAATCATACATACATATAAACACAGAGGACGGAAAGAGGTATGGGATAAAGGATGACTCATTTGTTAAGGTCACCTCAAAGAAAGGGTCAGTCTATCTAAAGGCAGTGCTGACAGATGATGTAGATGAGGGGGTTGTCTTTGCTCATACCCATTTCTCTTATGGTAAGGTAAATAAACTAACATATCCCTCGGTGGTCACGATGCTGCCATTAGTTCCTGTAAAGATTGAACCTGCTTAGAATAAAGGGGTGTCATTTTTTGGTTAAGTCTTCAAAGAGGCACATCTCTAAGGTCATGCCTACATGGGAATAATGTTACAGGCTTGCCTCCTGACTTTATCAG
>JBDNDH010000189.1:0-4118 GCA_046719235.1 Thermodesulfovibrionales bacterium | reverse complement strand
AGAGAAACAAAAAGGCTCCATTCAACACCTACAAAGACCCTACAAGATCGGCGATACAAAAAACTTTTTTTTGGTGATTGCGGCTACTGATGATGAGGCTGTAAACAGACAGATTTCACAGGAGGCTAAGTTTTTACTCAATGTGGTAGATAATCCAGGTTTGTCAAACTTCATCGTCCCTGCGGTTCTGAAGGATGGTGATTTAACCATTGCAATATCAACAGGTGGTATAAGCCCTGCTATTGCAAGGTCTATAAAGACCGATCTTAAATCTTACATCTCAATAGACATCAAGAGATATCTCAGGTTTTTAAAGTCACTGAGAAAGGATGTGTTCAAATCCAACTTGTCATTTAAGATCAGGAATGAGTTCTTGAAGTTTTCCGGTTCAATGGAGATCCTACAGATGCTCAGAAATGACGGATATGGCAAGACCAAAAAGATGGTTTTGAGGAAGTTTAAGGAGATAAAAAAGGCTTAATCAGAGATGAGTAATATCAATGTGGCAGTGATTGGGGTAGGCTATCTTGGTTATCACCACGCAAGGATCCTGCATAGCATAGATGGTGTAAATCTTATCGCTGTTGTGGACACCGATATTGTGAGGGCTCATGAGGTTTCAAGAGAGTTTGGTTGCATTGCAACCGATAATCACCTCAAGATCCTTGATGATGTGGACTGTTGTATTGTCTCCACACCTACGCAGTCACACCATCACATTGCCTTAGATTGCATCAAAAAAAATAAGCATGTCTTTATTGAAAAGCCCATCACAGTATCGCCCGATGAGGCACTTTCCCTTATATCCATGTCTCAGGATAAGGGGGTTTATATACAGGTCGGTCACATAGAGAGGTTTAATCCGGTTTTTGAAAAGGCACAACAATCAGGCAAAAAACCCGTAATGTTCTGTTCTGAGAGACTATCACCCTTTTTACAGAGGGCAAGTAATATTGATGTCACAAAAGACCTGCTCATACATGATATCGACATCATACTGACCTCTATGAGAAAAAAGGATATCGACACATCTATCAAGGGGATATCAGCTTACGGGGCCTGTGTAGTCACCGACAAGCCTGATCTGGTGATCGCCGATATAGAATTTGACTGCGGCATAACTGCACATCTCAAGGCAAGCAGGGTTGAGAGGGAAAAAAAGAGGCAGATGACGATTTTTCATCAAGATGGGTATGATATCTTGGATTTTCAGGCACACAGATATTCGTCATTCAGGAAGGCCGATATGTGTTTTGAAGATATCACTCTGGTGCCTGATGAAGAACCACTCAGGCGAGAGTTAAACAGTTTTTTGAATGCCTTAAGGGGTCATGCCCCCTTAGAGGTGACTGCCACTGATGCCTTTGAGGCACTTAAGGTAGCGGACGATATAAACAAGGTGTTAGGAGATAGGTTTAGATGATACCAATGATCGACTTAAAGAAGAATTACCAATCAATAAGGGATGACATTCAAAAGGGTATAATGGAGGTTCTTGAGAGTGGGCAGTATATACTCGGTAAGAAGGGGATTGAACTTGAAGAAAAGGTCAAAAACTTCTTAGGGATCTCAAATGCACTTGCACTTGCCTCTGGTACCGACTCGCTTCATTTAGCCCTCCGGGCAATAGGTATAGGCAGGGATGATGAGGTAATAACCACACCCTTTACATTTTTTGCGACTGTTGAGGCAATTTTATACGTAGGTGCGAGACCTGTATTTGTGGACATACAGGAAGATACCTTCAACATTGATCCACATCAGATACCACAGAGGATCACGAAAAAGACAAAGGCGATACTGCCAGTTCACATCTTTGGACACCCAGCAGATATGTCTGCCATCATGGATATAGCAACTCAACACAATCTAAGGGTAATAGAAGACTGTGCCCAGTCCTTCGGGGCAAGCATAAATGGTAAGATGACAGGCACATTTGGCGATGCGGGGTGTTTCAGCTTTTATCCAAGTAAGAATCTCGGTGCCTATGGCGATGGCGGAATGGTTGTCTTTAATGACAGCAGTCTTGTTGATGAGATAAAAAGACTAAGGAATCACGGTTCTTTAGGTAACTACATTCATGACACCATAGGGATAAACAGCAGGCTTGATGAGATACAGGCGGTTGTACTCTTAGTGAAAATGGATAGGATAAAGGATTACAACCACAGTAGACGCAGGTGTGCAGACTACTACCATGAGTTCCTTGAAGGCAGTCCTGTCATTTGCCCAATTCAAAAGGAGGGCTTTTATCATGTGTATCATCAGTTTACCATCAGACACAGACAACGAGATAAGATAAAAGATGCCCTCAGGCAACACAATATCGCATCGGTTGTATATTATCCAATTCCTCTACATCTTCAAAAGGCACTTTCATTTCTGAATTACAAAAGGGGAGAACTGCCTGTTGCAGAGATGATCTCATCGGAGGTATTGTCTCTGCCGATCTATCCCGAACTCTCAAAGGATGAGATTTACAATATATGCCAAGTAATCCACAAATCCCTTTAATATATGCAGTCTTACCTGTAGGAAGTTATCACGGATGGGGTGTGTGTGGGAAATACATCGTAAAAGAACTCTCAAACTGGATATCGGTAAGGCTTGTATCAGAGGGATTCAATGAGTCATCCTTGAATGACGAGCTTGATTACAGACTCTTATCATCCCTACTCATAGATGACGATACACTCAAAAATATCAAGACATCAACTATCTTTAGGGTTGATACACCAGTAATCCAATCCATCGTCACAAACTCGATGGTGCCCCTATTGAAAAATCTCAGGGGTAATTTTAATCTTGGATACACCTTTTTTGAGGACAATATCCTAAATGAGACTATAATTAAGAATGCTCGTAGTTATTTTGACGCCATAGCCACAGGTTCAAGATGGAACGAAGAGGTATTGAGGTCATACGGTTTAGACAATGTGACTACCATCATTCAGGGTATAGACCCAGTGATTTTCAATCCGCTATACTCAGAAAAGGAGTATTTCAGGGATAGGTTTGTTATCTTTTCTGGAGGCAAGTTTGAACTCCGAAAGGGTCAGGACATAGTAATAAAGGCATTCAAGTATCTACAGGACAAATACGATGATATCCTCCTCTTGACCTCGTGGTTTAACCACTGGGAAGAGAGTATCAATACAATGGCTGTATCGCCTTATATAAAATTTTCACCCTCTCAAATGCCCTATGAAGACCTCATAAAGACCACCCTCTATGACAATGGTATTGATTTAAACAGGGTGATTGTCCTAAGACCGATGCCTAATGTCATGCTATCGCGCATATACAAAAACAGTGATATCGGTCTATTTACAAACAGGTGTGAAGGTGGGACAAACCTCGTGATGATGGAATTTATGGCATGTGGCAAACCAGTGGTTGCCTCCTACAATACAGGACAAAAAGACATCCTGACTGATAAAAACTCTATTCCCCTCGTTCATATGAAGGAGATTACCATCTTCAGAAATGATACTGCAGTAGCAACATGGTATGAGCCCTCATTAGATGAGGTCATTGAAAAGGTTCAATATGCATATCACAACACTTCCATATTAAGCAAGATTGGCGCTCAGGCAGGGAGGGATTTGAGCAAGATTACATGGAAACAATGCGCAAAGAGGTTTCTCTATACCATATTAAAGGGTAGTGCCTGAAGATAGACATCCGGTTATGATCCCAAAAACACTTAGGGATGCCTTAGATTCAGATCCATCAGATATCCATTCGCTTCATCGTCTTGCTGTATTTTACCAAGAGGCAGGCAGTTTCCAAAGAGCCATCAGGATTTATGAAAAGATACTAAACATATCCCCACAAGACATAGATGCCATCATCGGTATATCAAGGCTTTTTCATCAGATGGGCAATACGGATGCTGCAGAGGCGATACTGTCAGATGCCATCAAAAAGGGCTGCGATGAACTTAGATTGCTAAATCAATACGGCTTGATCTTGCACTCAAAGGGTATGACCGATAGGGCAATAGAAATCTTCAGGCAAAACATACATTCACATCCAACCAATAACGAAACATACATCCTCCTCGGCAATATACTCAGTGATATAGATCTTATAGATGCTGCTATTGCCTGTTACAA
>JBDNDH010000188.1:0-4122 GCA_046719235.1 Thermodesulfovibrionales bacterium | reverse complement strand
TCTGTATTGTCATGGACAGACGGGTCTTGGATTTTGTCACAAGGTATCAATACAAACAGTCTAACAAGAATCTGTCGATTGATGACAAGATGAAGATAATACAACAGGCTATAGATGAAAAAAGAGAGTTAGAGATAGTTTATCTAAAAACCACAGACGATAAATCCTGCAGGGTGATAATCCCTGAATTTGTAGGACAGATGCAATACAACGGAAGAGAATTTATTGGGGTTAGAGGCTATTGCACCCTAAAGGATGATGTGAGGGTATTTCACCTCGGTAGGATTTTAGATATCAAGACTAAATAAAATAAACAGAATAAGCCAATTTATCTCTATTAATAAACACCTTCTGATATTTACAAAATAATTTTAAAACTGGTATTTTATAAGCCTCAAAATAAAAACTTTTTGTATAGAGGGGGAGTTTTGCAACCGGGCACTTACGTCCCTACAGAGTATTTGCCAATTTTGATCATCATGATTATATCAGTCATCTTTGGAATCGTTACCTTGATGATTGGTAATCTCTTTAGGATAAAAAGACCATATCCAGAAAAACTTGTTGCCTATGAGTCAGGGAATCCGCCTGTAGGTGAGGCAAGGGAAAAATTTAGTGTCAGATACTATATCATAGCAATGCTTTTTGTGGTTTTTGATGTTGAGGCTGTTTTCCTATATCCTTGGGCAATAGTCTATGACAAGATTGGTCTGTATGCCCTTGTAGAGATGATAATATTTATAGTCATACTTGTCATTGGTTACATTTACGCATGGCGTAAGGACGCATTTAAATGGGGGTAATTTTATTCCATGCAAAAATATAGTGATCACTTCCAAATAGAGTCAGGCACTGGGCTTAAGGAGATAGAAGAGGGGATCAGGATTATCCCCGGTGTAAGTGCCCTGATCGCTGGTTTTGACAAGATTATAAATTGGGCAAGGTATTCTTCTATTTGGCCAATGACATTTGGTCTTGCATGTTGTGGGATTGAGATGATGACATCAGGTTCATCACACTACGATTTAGACCGTTTTGGGATAATATTTAGGGGTTCTCCCAGACAGGCAGATTGTCTCATAATCGCTGGAACGGTAACAAAAAAGATGGCTCCAATAGTTAGAAGGGTATATGACCAGATGCCTGAACCGAGGTATGTCATTGCTATGGGAAGTTGTGCATGCACAGGTAATGTGTATGATACTTACAGCACCGTTCAGGGTTGTGACAAGTTTTTACCAGTTGATATATACATACCGGGTTGTCCGCCAAGGCCTGAGGCATTTATGCATGGGCTTATAAAATTACAAGAAAAGATTGCAAAAGAACAATTTAGATGGAGCAAATGGAGATGAGTCCGTCTGATATTGCCAAACTTATAAGGGATAGGTTTCCTTCTTACTTTTTTGAATGGTCGGAGTTTAGAGGTCAGGTATCTGTATTGATAGATAAGCAAGGCGTTAAAGATATACTCAAATGGTTACATGATGATCCATCACTTGATTTTGATTACCTTGTTGATCTCTGTGGTGTTGACTATTTAAATAAAAAAACACCCCGTTTTGAGGTTGTATATCATCTTTTTTCCATGAGGCATAGACATTTTATCAGGATAAAGGTTCAGGTGCCCGATAAAAAGACAGAGGATTCTAATGAACCTTGCTTAGACACCGTTACAGATATCTGGAAGGGTGCAAATTGGCATGAGAGGGAGTGTTTTGACATGTATGGGATCGTATTTGAAGGACATCCAGACCTAAGACGAATACTGATGCCAGAAGACTGGACAGGATACCCATTGAGGAAGGACTACCCATTAAAGAGTGATTTAGGTGATGATGAATGGCAGGGGTATAAAGACCTTGTTGCCTTTGCCGAAAAGGCAAAGAGTTATGAGGCAAGATAAGGTAAGGCTATAATGCATAAGGATTCATTAAGCAGAAGAGAACTTACAATAAATATGGGGCCTCAACACCCTGCAACCCACGGTGTATTAAGGCTCGTCCTTGAGATAGACGGAGAGACAGTTGTCAAATGCACCCCGTATGTTGGCTATCTACACAGAGGAACAGAGAAGTTATGTGAGCATAGAAATTATCTTTCTATACTGCCACTTATGGATAGATTGGATTATATTTCAAGTATGGCTAATGATGTAGGATATTGTGTAGCAATAGAAAGATTATTTGGTATTGAACCACCAGAAAGGGCAAAGTTTATTCGTACAATAATGTGTGAAATGACGAGAATAAGTAGCCACATACTCTGGCTTGGCACGCATGCACTGGATATTGGGGCAATGACAGTATTTCTCTATTCTTTTAGAGAGAGAGAGTGGTTGATGGACCTGTTTGAGATGGTTTGTGGTGCCAGATTAACGGTGTCATTTTCAAGGATTGGTGGAGTGAGAAACGATATAACACAAGAATTCATTGATAGTTTATACAGATTTACTGAAGAGTTTCCTGATCGTATTGTGGAATACGAGACCTTAATAGATCAAAATAGGATTTGGTTACAAAGGACAAAAGGTATTGGCGTAATAAGTGCAGAAGAGGCTATCAATTGGGGATTTACAGGTCCTACCCTTCGGGGCTCAGGCGTAGATTATGATGTGAGAAAGTGTTTTCCATATGACGCATACAGTGAGGTTGATTTTGATGTCCCTTTGGGTAGTGCAGGTGACGTTTACGATAGGTATAGGTGCAGGATGGAAGAAATGAGGCAGTCAGTAAGGATTATTAGGCAATGTATAGAGAAGCTGCCAAAAGGTCCTATTATTTCTCCTGATGCACCTAAGATTGTTTTGCCACCTAAAGAGAGGGTATTAAACGATATGGAGGCTATGATACATCACTTTGTGCTGATATCAAAGGGTCCACTTTCTGCCCCAGTAGGTGAGATATATTCTGCAGTTGAGGTGCCAAAGGGGGAACTCGGATTCTACATAGTTAGTGATGGAACAGGCAGACCTTACAGGCTCAGGCTTAGGTCGCCTTCTTTTGTTCATGTTTCTGCCTTACCGAGATTGTGTGAGGGACATCTGGTTGCGGATGTTATAGCAAATATTGGGACTATAGATGTCGTTTTGGGTGAATGTGATAGATGATCGATAGTTTAAAGATATTCACAGGTGATTTAATTTTTGACATACTTGTAATTATAGTTAAGACCTTTGTGGTTTTTACTGTGGCAATGTTACATGTTGCATATGCAACTTACTTTGAGCGAAAGGTAATTGGTCATATGCAAGTCCGTTTAGGACCTATGAGGGTGGGTTTTCATGGTATACTTCAACCTATTGCTGATGGTGTAAAATGTTTCTTTAAAGAAGACATAATCCCCGATAAGGCAGACAAGAATGTCTTCATCATAGCCCCACTGATTGCAATCTTTGCCACGATCAGTTCTCTTGCAGTAGTTCCATTTTCAGATGGTTTTGTCATAGCGGATATTAATGTTGGTTTGTTGTTTCTTTTGGCGATGTCATCCTTAGGTGCATACGGTATAGTAATGGCTGGATGGGCGTCTAATTCAAAGTATTCTTTTCTTGGAGGTTTGAGGTCATCCGCACAGGTTGTTAGCTATGAGATTGCAATGGGACTTAGTCTTGTAGGGGTAATGCTTATGGCTGGTTCACTAAATCTCTCTGATATTGTCAAGGGACAGCAGGAGTTTTGGCACGGCATGTATCTTTTCCCACAGTTTCTTGCATTTTTTATATTTACTGTGGGTGCCTTTGCGGAGACAAATAGGACCCCCTTTGACCTTCCAGAGGCAGAGAGCGAGTTGGTTGCCGGCTATTTTGTAGAGTATAGCGGCATGAGGTTTGCCTTTTTCTACCTTGCAGAATATGTAGGTATGATAGTAATGTCAAGCATATCGGTTGTATGTTTTTGGGGTGGCTGGACATTACCGCCATTTTTAGTAAAGATGATGCCATTTTTAGAAAACATACCAGGCATCTTTATCTTTTTGGCAAAGTTGTATTGTCATATCTTTCTTTTTTACTGGGTTAGGGCTACTCTACCAAGATACAGATATGACCAGCTTATGTCTTTAGGTTGGAAGGTCTTGATACCGCTTTCACTTTTTAATATTGTTGCTACTTCATTGATCAAA
>JBDNDH010000187.1:0-4124 GCA_046719235.1 Thermodesulfovibrionales bacterium | reverse complement strand
CGAATTTGGCGCAACAACCGCAAATCCCCTTCCTTGCTCCCCTGCTCGAGCTGCCTCTATTGCAGCATTGAGGGCGAGTAGATTAGTTTGATCTGCTATGTCTTGAATAACAGTTACAATATTACCTATTTCATCGACCTTGGAACTGAGCCCATCTATCATTTCTGACAGTTGTATTGTTGAATTATATACTGACTCAACCCTTGTTATTGCCTCATGGGAAACATCTTCGCCCTCCACTGCCCTTTTAGTAGCCTCTTCTGAGGCATTTGTTAGTATTGAGATGTTTTGAGCAATATCACTTATTGTCTTATTCATCTCTTCGGTTGCAGTAGCTGACTGGTATGACTGAGAGGTAAGATTCTTAATATTGTTATTTACACCATCGCCCAAGTTTCTTAAGACACCTGAAATCTCTGAAACCTCTGAAGATGCCTTTATTATTGAATGAATTACAATACTTATCTTTTCTATCATCTCATTACAACTTTTAGCCAGTTCTTTTAACTCATCTTTGGTGTTAACCTCTGCCCTAACATTAAGATTACCACCTGCAACCTCTCTTAATGATTCACGAAGGACTTCAATATTTTTGATAATTGACAGACTCAATCCTGAGGCAAGGTAAGCTGCAAGTGACAATAACAAAAGGCTAACCCCTAACAGAGTGTATAGTTTTATATTAAATCCACTAACTCTCTTTTGGATCAGCTTATCAAAAGCAGGAGATGTTATGTTGTATAGTTCAAATAGAGATGCTATGGAAGCTGATACATTTGATTCGAACTCATCTATGTTGTTATTAGCTAATCTTGGATTACTAATAATACTCTCAGTAAGGCTCAAGGTGTTGAGAGATGACTGTGTGGCATCCCTCAAATGCTTTTCTAATGTTTTTTTAACCTCAGGGTTTGCCTCAAATGACACTGCAAACCCCTTTTCATTGCTTTTGATCAACTGTTTAGCTGCACCTATTAAAACTACAAGTTCTATCTTCTCTTCTGGGGTTATAGAACCCTTTTTAATCACGGTAATACACTTATCCCTTATTTGTGAAAGGTAATTAACAGTAGGTAGTATCTTGGTTATAATCGCATCCATCAGGTAAAAGCTATCTATATCTGGATCTAAAATCATGTTTGATGTCTCTCCAACATGGGTAGTCAAAGAGAGTAAATCTGACAGCAATTTTGCAAAAACCTCGTCCTTGCTTTTTTTATCTCCAGATAGGATTATCCCTTTGGAATCAAGCCAATACTTATGAATATTAGATACCTTTTCTTGAGTTTTTAACTCAACCTTATATTTATTATCTACCGAGATTATATCTTTCCAAAGAACCTCTGTGGCATTGACAGCCTCATTAATCTTGCCTGCAATTGTTTCTTTACCAGCATGCTGCAACACCGTCATCCCCTTTATATCAGTTATCTGTCTTATTAACCTGCTTACTGGATAATTATACTCAACTCCCAGTCTCTCCTTTGCAGAAAACCTTATCTTAGAAACGCTCTCCGATACAAAAAAATACATAACAAGGGCAAACAAGCTGCTCACAATAAAGGCAAGTAGCAGGAATTTCTTTTTTAAATTAAGTTGATTCATAAGATACATGGATGGTAAAAAAAGTTTACTAAACATGTGCCTTCCTCCTTAATAAATTTTTTTCATTTATAGCGATAAGGTTTTATTTCAAATGTTATGCCACCATAATGACCCATTCACAAATTGTTATTTAGTTTAAAACATGCTTGAATTATATGAAAATTAACATAGAAAACTTATGTGTTTATAATATCAGAAAAAATTACCACAGACAACAATAATTCCAACGGTAATCAATAATAAATCCTGTGGCATGACCTCATGTTTTGATGAGAATGTTTTAAGACTAATTGCTTAATCTTCAGACAGGCATTGCTTATTGATTAGGCAGTTAGGATAGCATAAACTGTGTGTAACATCCTAAATTCCCAGATTTTGAGGCACTTGACCTGCTTCCTTTTTTTGAGACTACAAAAATCCAATTTTTTTCCCGTTAATCTAAAAAATGCAATTGATAGACAATATATCGGACATAGATGCCTTAAAAGCCTCTGAACTGCAACAAGGTTTATCTAAATGTAACACCCCTGATTCACAGTAGTGATGATTACATCAAAATGTGCGGTTAGGGTTTAGGGCGCTACATGTGTAAGGTGTTGCAACAAAGCCTTTTCAGGCATCTATGTCCGATAAGAGACAAGTTTGGTTGCATTTTTTGGGGTTAAGATGTAGCCTCATAGACCTGTCTTTTGTTACCAAATGTCTCATACGCTAAAGACATCATTGAAGTGTTTTCAATGCAGTGCTCTGGCAAAGATAGAATTTCTTTGGGGTTTTGATAATAAAGTAGGATGAAATGTGCTTTAAGATCAGATTAGGCAGACAAGACCCTACTTACCTCTGAGATTAACCTCTTGTAATCAAAGGGCTTCTTTACCACTCCGCTAAAACCGTAATCTTTGTAGTCAGAGATAATGATGTCCTCTGAATAACCACTTGTGACTATAGCCTTTATAGATGGGTCAATAGCGTAGAGTTCTTTGATCGTATCCTTGCCACCCATTCCACCCGGAATCGTCATATCAAGGATGACGAGGTCAAAGGGCTCGTTTTTGTCTAATGAAGTTTTATAAATCTCTATTGCCTCTACCCCATCCTTTGCATGTATGACCTCTATACCAGCTCTATTTAACATATCCCTTGCTACCTCAAAGACATTTATATCATCATCCATGAAGAGGACCTTAGCCTTGAGGCTTGATGCAGGGATTTCTGTCTCATTAGATTCTGTGACCACCTGAGTTGTAGCAGGCAGATAGATGTGTATTGTGGTGCCAATGCCAACCTTTGATTCAATGTCAATATGGCCATCATGTTTTTTGACAATACTATAGGCGCTTGCAAGGCCTAATCCTGAACCTGTAGCCTTAGTGGTGTAATAAGGGTCAAAGACCTTATGTATCTTATCTTGAGGGATCCCTATGCCAGTATCTGAAATGGATATCTTGACATATCTGCCTTGATTTAACGGCAACTTTGAAGAGGTATTGATCGTTACATTCTCACCCTTGATAGTAATCTTGCCACCTTGAGGCATTGCCTGCTCAGCATTTATCAAGACATTGTGGATGACCTGAGTGATATGCCCCTCATCAGCATAGATATTCCATAAATCATCACTCAACTCTAAGGAACAGATAGACCTTGAGCCACTGAGTAAGAAGCTTACTATCTCATCTATCAGTGCCTTAATAGATATGGACTTTTTTAAAGGTTTAGAGCCCTTTGCAAAGGTCATGAGTTGTAAGACCAGGTTCTTTGCCCTCTCTGCAGACCTTTCTGCAACGTCAAGCCTTTTGTATATTTTTGATTCTTTGTCTGTAAGGTATTTACAAAGGGAGATGTTTCCGATAATGGCTGTGAGGATATTGTTGAAATCGTGGGCAATGCCCCCTGCAAGGACGCTTAATGAATCCAGCTTAGATGCCTTGAGGGACTCAGCCTCCAGGAATCTCTTTTCTGTCACATCCCTAAAGACCAGGACCACCCCGGCAATAGTCCCCTCATTGTTGATGATGGGTGCTGCGCTGTCAGCAATGATGTATCTCTTACCAGATTTTGATATAAGTACGGTATGGTTTGCTAAACTTACTGCCTCATTGCTTTTAATAACCCTGTCAACTGGACTCTCAAGTGGCTCATTTGTCTCTTCATGGACTATCTTAAAGACCTCCTGTAAGTCCTTTCCAAAGGCATCCTCCTTGGTCCATTCTGTTAATCTCTCTGCCTCCTTGTTTATCTGTATAATCTTACCTTCCCTGTCTGTAGATATCACCCCATCACCTATGCTCTCAAGGGTGATGTAGAGCTGCTCCTTTTGTTGCATGAGCTGCAGTTCAAAGTCTTTCCTTGTGGTTATATCGGTATTACTGCCTCTTATGCCAAGGAATTCTCCCTTTGTATTGTATATCTTCTTACAGAGGTGTCTGATCCATTTGATGTTACCATCCTTTGTAAGAATCCTATATTCAATGGGTTGATCCTCACCAAATTTCATGATATTCCTGTGGTGCTCTTCA
>JBDNDH010000186.1:0-4126 GCA_046719235.1 Thermodesulfovibrionales bacterium | reverse complement strand
AAGCGCACAGCCTACTCCTCGACATCGGCGGCGCCGAAGCAAATCTTGCGATTGCAATGTGCCGCCTTGGTCACAGCGCACGCTTCATCAGATGACATAGATGTGATAATCGCTGACGTTGATGGTAAGAAGGTGGTATTGATTAAATAGCAGGGTGTCTGTGTTTATATCTTTTTTAGCGGAATAACATAAAATAATACCGCAAAAAAATGAAAGGCACTTCCTGCCAGGACAAACAGATGCCATATTGCATGGGAATAACGCATAGTCTTCCATAAATAAAACAACACCCCTATGGTGTAAGACAGCCCTCCTGCTACTACAAGCATAAGCCCGCCGAAGGGTAGGGATGAATATAGGGGCTTGATAGCTACTATGATAGTCCACCCCATCAATAAATAGAGTGATATTGATAATATTGTAAATCTCCTAAGCCTTGTTAATTGCATTATAATGCCAACTATAGCTATACCCCAGACAGTCCAAAAGAGTGACCATCCCCATGTCCCTTGAAGTGTGACGAGAGTAAAAGGTGTGTATGTCCCCGCAATCAGTAAGAATATCGCTGAGTGATCTATAATCCTTAAGATTTGTTTGACCTTTGGATGATTTATGCTATGGTAAAGGGTAGACGATGTATAAAGTAGTATGAGTGTAGCCCCATATATAGAGCAGCTTACTATATGCCACACGTTACCAAATAGGCTTGAAAATGCTGAAAGCACAGCCAAGCCTGCTATTGACAGCAAGGCTCCAATACCATGGGTTATACTGTTTGCAAGTTCTTCACCAAAGGTATATTGTCTTATACTTTCTGTTCTGCTCATTGAAGATACTGGGTATTTTAAAACAATACTACAAGAGATTTAAAGTGGTTAGTAAAAAGCCTATTAGTCGGTTTTTATCCCACAGGTGTCTTGACAACAACACTTCTCCCCCTTAGACTTCATAAAAGCCTCTCTGCCTTCCCTAAATGAAAATATTGCAATTCCGATAGCACCGATGGCATCTATCCCTCCAATACCTGTGATCTCATATCCAATACTTGCAATGAGCAGTATCACAGAAAGGTATATACATGTCTTTGCACAGGATGCATCTGCAAGGATTGCCTCTGATTGTAAAGCCTTTCCAATTATTGTCTTATAGTGAATCATCACCCACATTACAAGGATAGAGACTGAAGATATTATAACACCCCAAAGGGTTGTCTCAGGTTTGTGTCCTTGGGAGATGTTGTTTATTGCAGAGACTATAAGACCAAAAGATAGTATATAAAAAGCCACGCCTGTAATCTTAAGTGCCTGACTTTCAAATCTGTCTAACGTCTCATTGCCGTTGTCCCTTATCCTCTTGACCATGTGCCAGATGCCAGCCCCTGATATTACCTCTACAAAGGAATCCAGCCCAAAGCCAAAAAGTGCTAATGTCTCATCCTCAATGCCAAAAAAAATAGATATGATGCCTTCTAATATGTTGTAACCTATTGTTATTACAGCAAGATTAGATGCCCATTTATAGAGGGTGACCCTGTCAGTATTGTTTTGCATCATATATTTTAAATGAAATAAGTGACATTTGTCTTATAAGATTTTTTTAATAGAAAATTCAGATAGTTAAGGTTTGGTCTTTTGGCTGTGATTGGGCAGGGACAAGCCTTGCCCCTACAGATCGATACCCCTCCTGATCGGAAGGTCATTTTGTATACTTCGGGAAACAAAAGTTTGCCCATTATCTCATCTCAGACTATCTCAATCTTCCTCTCAGATGATAGATGCTGCCTTGTTACTTTTACTTTATTCTCTATGATGGTATCCTTACTTGTCTTTAGAATACAAATTTGCTCAATTTCGTTTTAAATCAAGCAATTTTGATAGCATAGATAGAGTCAATGGCAAGGGAAAATGGTCCCCTAATTTAAAAAAAGATTTTACTATTTAAAAGCCTTATTTTATCAGGATGGATTTTTTGAATTTAACTTATTTTAGACAGTAGTGATATTTTAGAGATTATTAAAAGGGGCGTTAGGCTACATAGAACTCATAGCAATTTTTCCCCAATTGCTTAGCCCTATACATGGCAATGTCTGCCTTTTTTATAAGGGAGTCTGGATTTTCATCACTTGCAAAGTATATGCTAATCCCAACGCTCGCACTAATTGACAGTGTGAGATCCTTAAATACAAAAGGCTCTGAGATTTTGTTTATGACTTTTTGTGCAACAACTAATGCATTCTTTTGGGACTTGATCCTTGATAAAATTATAGTAAATTCATCTCCTCCTATCCTCGCTATAGTATCCGACTCCCTTACACACATAGATAGCCTTTTTGCAGTTTCTTTTAAAACTTCGTCACCAATATCATGCCCATAGGTGTCATTGATAAACTTAAAACCGTCTAAGTCAACATACTCAAGTGCCATCATGTAAGAACCTCTTTTTGCGAGCTTCATTGCATGTTCAAGACGATCAAAGAAAAGCGTCCTATTGGCTAATCCAGTCAATGGGTCAAAGTGGGCAAGATATTGTAATCTGTATTCAGCCTCTTTTCTATCTGTGATGTCGGTGATATAGCCCTCAAGTGCTACAAGGTTTTTATCTGGGTCATATACCCCTATACCCTTTTCCCATACCCATCTAACCTTTCCACTCTTTGTCTTTATCCTATACTCTATCACATAGGGCTCTGAAAGGCTTATTGCCCTTTGGACTGCCATGTTGATAATTCTTTTGTCTTCATCGTGTATTATTTCTGCGTATGAGATTACATTATTGCCCAATAACTCTTCAGGGCTATATTCAGTAATCTCCTTACAACCGTTACTTATATATTCCATCGTCCAATACTCATCGTTTTTACACCTAAAGACTATGCCTTGCAGATTGTTTATAAGTGTGGCGAGTCTTCTCTCGCTTTCTATAGCCCTTAGCTCTACGCTCTTTTGCTGGGTTATGTCGGTTGCTATGCATATAGTCCCCTTCTCTTCCTCAAATAGTATCTTACTTGTAGATAAAATAACGGTAATCCTCTGTCCAGAATTGCTTATTATCTCTATCTCCTCAGACTTTAACTCTATCCCCTCCATGATAAGCCTCATTAGGTATATTGCCTTTTCAAGATACCTTGAGGAGACTACCTTTTTAATAAAAGCCCTAAATGAGATTGAAGTGAGTGAATGGTTATCTATACCTAATATCCTCTCTGCTGAAGGGTTTGCATATACAATCCTTGAATGCTTAAGGATAATTACAAAACTTGGTAACTTCTCAGCCAAGATCCTAAACTTTTCTTCAGACTTTGCTAATTGTATCTCCCGCTTTTTGAGTGCGTTAAAATTTTCCCTCATTGTAATCGCATTGTTAAATGTGACAAGAAACTCTATATGGTCTATTGGCTTTTTGATAAAGAAATTTACACCTATCTGAAGTGCCTGATACTTTATCTCTGTCTCTTCTGATATGGTAGTCATAATTATTGGCACTAACTCGTTCTTTTTTTGTTTCTTCATATTATAGACAAATTCTATACCATTAGGTTGCGGCATTATGCAGTCTATGATGAGTATGTCGAAGTAGTTTGCGTTAGCCCATTTTAATGCCTCAGAAGACGAGCTAAACTGGACAATCTCACACTCTGAGGCTTGTTTGATAATGTTTGTCAGATAGCTAAGGTCAAAGAGATTATCGTCAACAATCAATACTTTCATCATGTGCCTATATTACAATATGTTAAACTTTTGGTCAAACATCATGGAGTTTACAGATAAGATAGCGATAGAGAGGAGTGTTTTGGTTCTTTTACAATCCTCCATCCGTTTTTTGCCTAATACCTTGATACCCATTAATTCGCGATTGCCTTATCTATCAAGACAATCCCTCATTGTATCAAAACCACTGATTAGGTATAAAAAGTCTTTCATAGCAGGAAAGTGCAAATCTATCAGTCATGCCTGATACAAAATCGGATGCGATAGTGTATTTGTCATCTGTAGAGAGGGATATTGGAAAAGGGTTTTTTTCAGTGATAATGTCTATATGCTCAATGTAGTAAAAATAGAGTTCTTTTAATATCTTTTTTGCCTTGTTAAATTCATTTATAATAGTTGGGTTTTCATAGACTCTTTCG
>JBDNDH010000185.1:0-4131 GCA_046719235.1 Thermodesulfovibrionales bacterium | reverse complement strand
ATCGATAGTCTCAAGTATTATCTTCTCTAACGCTGATTGTTTCATATCTATTCCCCCGTTTGTTTTTCTAATCTTGAAATAAGGTCTTGTAGTGTCTCAATGGAAAAGGGTTTTTGTAAAACAAGCAGATTCTCGGTATTTATAAAATCCATTATGTCTCCCTCAATCAATGTCCCAGTCATCAAGACAAACCTCTTAACAAGGTTTATATCCCTTGTCTTTAGCATTTTATAGATATAATCACCTCTTGCATCAGGTAAAAGGAAATCACAAAATATAGCCCAAGGTATAGTCTCTTGAAGGGTCTCTACTACATCCTTGTATGTTGAACAAATCTTTCCCTTATAACCGAGTGTCTCAAAGAATATGCTCAATAATTCAGCTATGTCAATCTCATCCTCTATGATTAATATTACCCTGGTGTTATTCATGGCTTTTCATCATACAGAATTTATTATCTCTCCTGCAATCTCCTCTAAGGGTAATACCTTGTCTGCTATGCCTGCGTCTACTACCGCCTTTGGCATACCATAAACAACGCAAGTTTCCTCATTTTGTGCAAATACCCTGCTACCTGTTTGCTTCACTGCCATTAATCCCTTTTGTCCGTCGTTGCCCATGCCGGTGAGTATCACCCCTAATGCCCTACCCGGATAGAGTTCCGCAACGGAGAGCATCAAGGCATCTACAGATGGACGATATATATAGTCTTCTTTGCCTTCTGATATACTGACTATCGTCTCTATCCCCTTCGGTCTTTTTAACCTCAAATGTCCTCTACCTGGGGCTATATATGCCGTTCCCGGCTTTAATGACTCTCCCTCTTCTGCCTCTTTGACACGAATCTGGCTCAATTGATTCATCCTGTCTGCAAAGGGACCAGTAAAGTTAGGAGGCATGTGCTGGGCTATTACAATAGGGACGGGAAAATCCTTCGGTATATTTGGGATTATAGACTGAAGTGCCTTTGGACCTCCTGTAGATGTTCCGATTGCAACAATACTTACCTTCCTCTCCCCAATAGAGCGTGAGGGTGGCGCAGTGATAATAGGCTTTGGTGGCTCAGTGGTTTTAGGTCTTGAATAGGGCTTGATTATTTTTTGGGGGATACCCTTTTTGGCAATGTATTTTATCTTTTCTAACAGAATCTCCTTTATCTTAACTATGTTTATCGATAGTTCAGACAGATTTTTGGGTATAAAATCAACCGCACCCAGTTCAAGGGCCTCAATCGTAACCTTTGCCCCCTCCACCGTCAAAGAACTTACCATGATTACAGGTAATGGATTTTTCTCCATGATGTTCTTTAAGGCAGTCAATCCATCCATCCTTGGCATCTCAACATCCATTGTAACTATATCTGGTTTGAGATTTTTTACCTTCTCAATTGCCTCTAAACCATCCTTTGCGGTACCTACAATAGATATCTCAGGATCAGATGAAAGCATACTCGAGATTGCGTTTCTCATAAATGCCGAGTCATCAACGATCAAGACCTTTATCATAGATTTTCTTCTCCGTTATTCATTATTCTTTTATATCTTAAACCATGTTGATATGATTTTTAATTCTGAAGCTATCTTCTCAAGCTCAATCGCTGAGTTTTTGACCTCATTGAACCCCTTTTGCATATGTCTCGCTATAACTGCTATCCTTTCCATATTTTTTGATACATCCTCATAAGCAGAAGATTGCTCTTCTGTAGCGGTTGCAATCTGCTGAACCATATCCGTAACATTATCCACATAATTAACAGTTTCATCAATAGATTTTATTGTATTGTTGATTCCCAACAAAACTCTATCTACCGTTTCAATCTGGGACTGCATGTGATGAACGGCATCTGTAACCTCGGTTTGCATACTACTAACCGTCTTTGCAATATCATCAGCAGCAAGGGTTGTCCTTTCAGCAAGTTGTCTGACACTGTCTGCCACAACAGCAAAACCCTTCCCCTGTTCACCTGCTCTAGCTGCCTCAATAGCGGCGTTAAGTGCAAGGAGGTTTGTCTGATCTGCTATCTCTTTGATTAGCGTGATTATCTTGGTAATCTCTTCAGACTTCTTGCCCAAAGATGCAATCTTCTGTGCAGACTTCCTTACAGTACTTGTAAACTGCTCTATCTCTCTATGAGATTCAGATACAACATTTTTGCTATCTGATGACAGTTTTTTCATATTCATTGCTGCATCTGCAGTTGATGTTGCATTTCTTGCCACATCGGTGGTGGTTTGTGCCATCTCTGTCATAGCTGTTGCAGACTGCTCTATCTGTTCGGTTTGATTGCTCGTTTCTTGCTCAAGTGAGACTGCAGTAGATTTCAACAAGTCTGCATTTTTTGCGAGAACCTCAATGGTTTTTGTTATCTTTTGAACAATATCCAAAAGACTACTTACCATTCTACACATAGAGGCTTGCACCTCTCCGATCTCATCTGAAGGCATCTCACATACCTCAACCTTTAAATTGCCGGAGGATACTTGCTCTGTAATGCTTGATAGATCCTGTAAAGGCTTCGCAATAGACTTATAGATCCAAATACCAAAGGATATCCCAAATATAATTGCTACAATGCTTATCACTATAATGATGATACTACTGAGGTTTACAACCTTATTTACACTTGATATGGATCTTTCCTGATCTGTCTGTGCTAACGCTAAGGTCTTCTTACCGCCTTCAATCTCCTTTGCGATTATCTGTTTGAGATTATCTGTAGCGATATGAGCCTTTTTTATTGACTCTAACTGGACCTTTACCTTTGTGATAATACCATCAGATGACATCAATGCAGTCTTTATGGAATTGATTGAAGACAATGCTGATTGGGATATCTTCCTTTCAGCCTTTGCATCAAGCCTTGTGAGTGTTGTATCAAGTTTTTTGATAGTTAGATCAATATCAGAAAATAATTTATTCAACGAGGCCTGTGTAGAGGCTAATTCTTCTAAGGAGGTCACGATAAATAGCCTGTTTGTATATGCATCTATTAGTGAACTCATCGAGCTTAATTCTGAACTCAGTGTTAATACCCCTGTTGCGGCATTTGATTGACTGAACATATCCCTTTGTCTCTTCGTCTCGTTTACATACCTTTCATTTATCTGGGCTATCTCCTGTTCTACTGCCAGTAAAAGTGCGGACAACTTCTCTCTGACATCCTTATGTATACCTTCAATCTTGCTATCATTTAAATCTAATCCGGCAGATAAACCCTTGATGAGTTCATCGAGCCTTTCAGATATTATCTTCAGGTTGTTCTGTATGCCTTTTGATTCTCTGACAAATTCGTTAGAATTTAGTCTATTTAACGATGAGTTAATCTTCCCCCTTGCGATGACGAATGCCTTTTTGTCCGTTGATCGAGCCAATTCAGATAGATTCATCTGAAGGTCTTTGATATGATTTCTAAAGGATTCAGCCCTCCTTAATCGGGTTGTGATAATATCTACATCGCCCACCGATGTTACGTATATCTCAGAGGTATATGTCTGTAGCCCTCTTATACGATTATCAAGTTCTTTAAATCTTGCACCAGTTTCCCTGAGTCTTTCCGTTATAAAAGTCTTTGCCTTTTTTGCATCATCCTCTGCCTTTAGTCTCTCTTGTGTGACAGTGAATATCTCTTGTGCTGTTTTACTTAGCTCGTCAAATGTCTGAAACTTTGTTGCGCTTAACCGTTCAAGCGCCAACTGGGCGTTTTTTACTTCCTGAATAGCCTTCTCTGTCTCTTGGACATTTTTCTTATATTCGTCTAAATTTTCCGATGCGGATGTCTTGATCAAATCTGATAAGGCTATATGAAGCGCCTTCTGAAATTCAAGGGTGCGCATCTGGAACGGTGTGCTTTTTTCGGTAAGGTTGAGCAGATTTGTCTTAACAAAAGCCATGCTTAATATACCAGCAATAGAGACACTGGCAATTATTATTAAAACCAAAATGATATTTAGTGTTAGTTTCCTTTTTATAGTCATTCAATTGCTCCTCTAAGAACTAATTGTAAATCCCCACCAATCCTCATTTCTTTGCTTAGCATTTTGATTAATAAAGGCTTTTTTATTTGATGTATCTTTTGCCCTCGCCGTTGATGTAGTCAATGAGTTTTTGCACTTCAGGTGATGGTTTGCCAAT
>JBDNDH010000184.1:0-4142 GCA_046719235.1 Thermodesulfovibrionales bacterium | reverse complement strand
GCGATAAAGTTCATTAGGGCTAATGAAAAAGATCCTTGTGGTACTATCTGATACCACAGTATAAATACCAAAAGGGCAATGACTATGACCGTTGGTACAAATACCGCTGAGACCCTATCTGCCATATCTTGTATGGGCGCCTTGCTACCCTGAGCGGATTGGACTAATCTGATGATATTTGCCAGAACTGTATCACTTCCCACCTTTAATACCCTTATCTTCAGTATTCCATTTTGATTTACGGTGCCGCCAAAGACACTATCCCCAATCACCTTTTCAGCAGGGATGGACTCGCCTGTTAACATAGACTCATCCACCGATGAGTAGCCTTCTATTATCTCACCATCCACTGGTATCTTCTCTCCTGCCTTTACAACTATTATGTCCCCAACTACAAGTTCATCTATAGGGACAAGTATTGTCCTGTCATCCTTAAACACTGTGGCATACCTTGGCTGTAGCCCTATTAGCCTTTTGATTGCCTCTGAGGTCTTGCCCCTTGCTCGTAATTCAAGCATTCTGCCCAAGAGTATAAAGGTGATAATCATAGCAGAGGTCTCAAAATAGAGGTGTGGTATGATGCCTTGTCTTAAGAGCAATTCTGGAATAAATACAGATGATGTGCTAAATGCATAAGCAGACAAAGTGCCTATACTAACGAGTGTATTCATGTTGAAATTCAAATGTCTTATTGCCCTTAACCCTGCCTGTAAAAACCTCCTACCACAATAAAATTGAACAGGTGTAGTAAGCAAAAACAACACTATCGGTGATGAGAGCAAAGGCACCTTTACCATACTGAATATCATTACTGGTATAGATAGGGAAACACTAATCAAAAACTCCTGTTTTATCTCATTATATTGAAGCGTCTCTTTATTTTCCTGTTTTTCGATGGTCTTATGTTCAACCTCATAGCCTGTCTTTCTTATCACCTCATAAATCTCTTGAGATGATATCAAGGTCGGTATAAATCTTACTGTGGCCTTAGACGTCAGTAGATTCACATGGGCATATAAGACACCTACCTGTCCTGCTAAGGCATTTTTCACTGCAGTGCTACATGCAGAGCAGGTCATGCCCTTTATATCTATCTCTTCTTCGGTGTATTCAACACCATATCCCTCGTCGTTTATTACCTTGACTATATGTGTGATATCATCTTGGTCTGGGGGATTGTTAAAGATTATTGTGGCGGTATTGGTTGTAAGGTTTACAGACACATCCCTTGCCTTAGGCATGTTTCTTCTCAATGCCCTCTCTACTGCACTACTACATGCAGAACAGGTCATACCTGTAATAGGAAGTTCAATCCTGTTTAGGTTCATTTCTTAGCAAGTATTTCAGACAAGTCTGCGCAATATGAGGGTGATTTTGTGGGGTTAAACCGACAGACGTTTTTTTATTTATGGACTAAGTGGGTTATCAGTCTAAGGTAATTGCCCCGCTTGCTGCAGAACTCACCATCTTAGCATATCTTGAAAGATAGCCCTTTTGTATCTTTGGTTTGGGTCTCTTCCACCCTGAAAGCCTCTCTTTTATCTCCTTTTCAGAGACTAAGAGATCTATCCTTCTCTGCCTTATATCGATCCTTATCCTATCTCCATCCTTCACAACGGCGATAACACCCCCTTCCATCGCCTCTGGAGATATGTGTCCCACACAAGGTCCCCTTGTGCCACCAGAGAATCTCCCATCTGTAATAAGTGCAACAGAGTCATTAAGCCCCATGCCCGTAATAGCTGCAGTAGGTGATAACATCTCTCTCATCCCAGGACCTCCCTTTGGTCCTTCATATCTTATCACCACCACATCCCCAGGGGTGATCTTACCTGCCAATATGGCAGACATCGCAGACTCTTCTGAATCAAAGACCTTTGCACTTCCTTCAAAGACAAACATCTTTTCACTGACCGCGGTTTGCTTTACAACCGCACCATCAGGGGCAAGATTACCTTTTAGTATGGCTATACCCCCTTCTCTGTGATGTGCCTTTTCAATAGGTCTTATCACCTCTTCGTCAAAGACCTCAGCCCTCTTTGCTATCTCTTTGATACTCAAGCCAGATACGGTAACACTTGGCTTTAGCATACCGTATAGCCTTTTGAGAATGGCTGGTATGCCTCCTGCGTTGTGAAGGTCTTCCATGTAGTAGGGTCCAGAGGGTATCATATTGGCGATGTGTGGAGTTTTCCTGCCAATCTTGTCAAAGGCATCAATCGTGAGATTCACCTTTGCCTCGTGTGCTATTGCTGGTATGTGCAAAGCAGTATTCGTTGAGCCACCTAATGCAAGATCAACCATTATGGCATTGAAAAAGGCATTTTCTGTCATAATATCCCTTGGCTTAATTCCCTCTTTTACTAATCTTACAATCGTCATACCGCTTTCGTAGGCTATCCTCTTTTTCTCTGCCATTACAGCAGGGGTAGTAGCACACATTGGAATACTCATACCGATTGCCTCTGTAACGCAGGCCATCGTATTTGCGGTATACATCCCCTGACAGGAACCAGCACCAGGACAGGCGCAGATCTCAAGATTTTTAATGTCGTTACTGTCAATCATGCCCTTTTTGTATCTACCTACCGCCTCAAAGGTGTCTGTTGTAAGGTTAAGCCTCTTACCTTTGTAATGTCCACCAAGCATAGGCCCTGCTGTCACAACGATTGATGGTATATTCAATCTTGCAGCAGCCATAAGCATACCGGGGGTAATCTTATCACAGTTTGTCAACAAGACAAGACCATCAAGACAGTGTGCCTCCGCAATAGTCTCTATCATATCTGCTATAAGCTCTCTGGACGCAAGGGAATAGTGCATCCCTCTGTGTCCCATTGCAATACCGTCACATATCCCAGGTATACCGAAGAAAAATGGGTAACCACCACCACTGTGCACACCCTTTTCAATAAACCTTTCAAGGTCCCTCATGCCTACATGTCCTGGAATGAGATCTGTGAAACTGGTGGCAACACCTATAAAAGGTTTTTTCATGTCCATGGGATGGATACCAGTAGCGTAAAGAAGCGCCCTATGAGGCATCCTCTCAATGCCTTCCTTGATGGTCTTACTTTTTAGTGGCATTTTGTCCTCTTTTTAAAGATTTTTTTGTTTTTTGTACTCTCTGATTATCTCTGCGATCCTATCCTTTTTTAGAAGCTTTTCCTTTTGCATCCTCTTTTTTTCGATCTCCTCTTCAGATGTCAGATAATGTTTTTTTGACATCTCTGCAAGTTTTGCGTCTAATTCCCTGTGTTCATTGAAGATCTTTTTAAACTCCTCGTTTTCCTCTTTTAAGATCTCTACAATCTCGTTCTCTGTCATATGTCCACCCCTTTTTAGTATTTATAAAAATATTTCTCAAGTATTGTCATAAAAAACACTATCTTGTTTCACCCCTAAGTGCCCCACCCCCTTGTGCAGGTAACGTCCGTGAAAATGGATTTGGCGGGCTCTCAGACTGCGTCGTTGGGGTTAGCCTCTCAATGTTGGGCTCGCTTTTAGACTGTAAGACTATTAAGCTTATCCTCCTGTTCCTTGGGTCTGTAGGGTCATCTGGAAAGAGTGGCTCTGTATCTGCATAACCAACAACCCTTGCTATCCTATTGGTATCTATACCGCTTGCCTCTAATTCCCTCCTTGCGCTTGATGCCCTTTCTGCAGATAACTCCCAATTAGTAACCTTGCCAGCCCTCAAAGGTGCTGAGTCTGTATGCCCTTCAACCGCTATTTTGTTTGGTATCTCCTTGAGATTGTCTGCAACAACCTTTATTATCTCCTTTGCGCTTGGGCTGAGCTCTGCACTTCCTGGTCTAAATAGTGATCTACCCTCCACATCAAATATCTGTATCCTCACACCACCTTCAAAGATATCTACCATTACCTGATTTTTCAGAGCTGATAGTTTTTCAGATATAGATGTCTTCAGCCTCTCGCTTAAATCCTTTGGAGTCACATTCAGATTATCACCCCTGCCAAAATCCACGCCTTGCTTTGGAACGGTTGCGCCCTGTTGTTGCAACAACTGTGGTTGTCCTTCCATCATGAATGACTGACCACCCTTGTCAAAAAGGCTAAAGTGCTTGAAATACATAGAAAGGGCAGCCCTCTTTTCAGGCGAGACCATAGCAAGCAGCCAT
>JBDNDH010000183.1:0-4178 GCA_046719235.1 Thermodesulfovibrionales bacterium | reverse complement strand
TGGGTCTCCATAGTTGGGTCATACACATAGCCACATACACTGCACTTGTACTTGTTCATGATGTTACCTCCTTTGTTTTTTTGACTACATCTAATTTAAACTATCAAACCTTGATATGTCCAAATCCAAAAAAATAATATATATCTGCTATGGTGATTTTTCCTCTTCTTGTTTGATTATATCCAACCTTACCTTAGATATCCTCTGACCAACCATTTCTAATACCCTTATAGTCTTGCTTGGTAAATCTATCACATCACCAGTCTTTGGTATCCTCTGTAGGTGTGTAACAATAAAACCTCCGAGGGTGTCGTATTCATCAGAGGTAGGTATCTCAATACCATAATCGTCATTTAAATCACTCACATTTATCGAGGCATCTATGATGTATGACCCATCAGATATCTTAATTACGGGGCTCTCTGTGTCGTATTCATCCCTTATCTCACCGACTATCTCTTCTATCAAATCTTCTAAGGTTACTATCCCTGATACAGCACCATACTCGTCTATTACTATTGCCATGTGCATCCTCTTTTTCTGCATTTCTCTCAATAGATTACTTATCTTCATGGTCTCGGGGATGAAATACGGAGATTTGAGTATCCTGTGAAGTATTATTGGCAATCCAGGTGAGTAGATATTGTAAAAATCCTTTGCATAGAGTATGCCCCTGATATCATTAATGTCTTTACCGACTACAGGGTAACGGGAAAACTTCTCTTCACTTATAATCTGTTTTATCTCATCAGAAGACATGTTGATATTTATGGTCACCATCTGTGTATTTGGCACCATCACCTCCTTTACAAAGGTATCAGCAAACTCAAATACACTGTGAATCAATTCCTTTTCTCCGGGCTCAAACACCCCTTGTCTACGCCCTTCTTCAAGGAGCATCTTTACTTCTTCCTCAGAAATATGGCTTTTCTCGTAACTTGTTGCCTTACCAAAGGGTTTTAGTAAAAAATTGGTGCTCTTAGTGAGTGCAATAACGAATATCCCTGCAATACATGAAAACCTTTCAATGAATGGGGCAACAAAAAGTCCTACCCCTTCAGGTCTTGATAGGGCAATGGTCTTGGGGATCAACTCACCAAAGATCAAAGAGATATAGGTTATTATGACCACCACAAAACCTATCGCTATTGCTTCACTTGCATGAGATATAATTGGTATGGGAAGGTCTTTTAAAACCGGTTTTATGACCTCTACAGCAATGGCACCACCAATAGCCGATGCAATGGCACCACCGAGGGTAACCCCAATCTGAATAGTGGCAAGAAAGTGCTCTGGATTTTCCCTTAGTTTTTTGAGGGTCTTGGCATTTTCTTTGCCCTCTTCAACAAGTTGATTTAGCCTCGAGCGTCTGATGGTAACTACTGCAATCTCTGCAGCAGCAAAAAAACCATTGATCAATACAAATAGCCCTATTAGTAATACATCAAACCAGAGTGACATTTCTTAGAACCAGAGGGCAAATTTGCTATTTAAGAAATTAAATGAGGATCTGAAAAATAATCCCAAGTTTCTTCGGTCTATATCCATGTCTGTAAGATTATATCATATCAAAGACTTTATAGAAAGTGGAGGTTTAAGGAACTTTAATCCTAAAACCTCCATATCTCTTTATGGGTTGACTGTGAGTATCTTCCTAACTATCTCTGGATAGTGTGCAATGAACCTGAGTTCATCATCGGTCAAAGGCTTTTGGGTATGAAGGTTGGCAAATTGCACAAGTTCAAGCACATTTCTTGCCTCTGCGTCATCGTGGAACTCAATCCCTAATTTGCTGTAAACATGCCTAAATCCTTTTATACCACCGTATGCACCAGTAGTAATCACCCTACCTGTCTCAAGAAGGTCAGGTTCACCCCTACCCACATCTTCAGGATCGTAGAGTTCGTAGTTTCTCCTGTCCTTTAGTGCACCATCGGCATGTATCCCTGACTCATGTGCAAAGGCGTTTGCACCTACACCAGGCTGTTTTATAGGTATAGGGATACCAAACGCATAGGATGCATAACGGGCTATCTTCCAAGCCTTTTTGAGATCAACATGAGGGTCAAGCTGTATCTTCTCCTTCAGTCCGTGAGAATACTTTAGAGCAAGGATTGTAGATACAAGGTCACAGTTACCTGCCCTTTCTCCCATACCATTTATGGTTACATTTATATATGAATCAACACCTGCCTCAATCGTAGCCTGTGCCCCAGATACAGATACCGCCTCCGCCATACCTAAGTCGTTATGACAATGCATCTCTATTGGAAACTTTGTTGCGTAGGCAATAGCCTTTATCCTCTCATAGATGGTTATCGGGTCGTCTGCACCAAGTGTGTCACAGTATCTAAACCTATCAGCCCCAGCCTCTTTGCCAACTAATATAAATTCTATGAGTTTGTCTAAATCCGTCCTTGAGGCATCCTCAGCATTTACTCCTACGGTCTCTATTCCTAAGTCCTTTGCCACTATGATAGATTCCCTGACCGTAGATAATACCTCCTTCCAAGACTTTTTACCCTGAAATTTCCCTTGTAACATTATGTCAGATGTTGACATAGATACATTTATGTGTTTGAGTTCTGGACAATTCTTAAGACTTAGCCTTACATCATCTGCTATAGCCCTACACCACCCCTCAAGATGTGTTCTTTTAATCACCCCGAGTTTTGCTAACTCCAGATTTGCATTGATGTAGTTGATCTCATGTTTAAGTGTAGGAAATCCAATCTCGCTCTGATATATGCCCATCTCATCAAGGTACATATTTATCATAGTTTTTGAGAGCTTTGGTAATAAAATTCTTGATGTCTGAACACCGTCTCTGTTAGTTACATCAACAAGATAAACCATATTTTTCAACATTGTGATTAACCTCCTGATTTCTTCTTGGCTATTTCCCTTGCAATAGCCACTTTACCAGTTCTTACAAACTCTTTTATCCCCATAGGTCTCATTAGTTCGATAAAAGCCTCAATCTTTTTATTGTCCCCTGTTATCTCGATTGTGTAAGTGCTCTGACTTGAATCAACTATTCTACCCCTAAATATCTCCGCAATCCTCAAGACCTCTGACTTAGCCTCCTGCCTTGGAGCAACCTTTACGAGTATCATCTCCCTCTCTACATGGTCGAGTTCAGTAAGGTCTGTAACCTTTATGACATCAATGAGTTTGTTGAGTTGTTTTGTAATTTGTTCTATAATCCAATCGTCTCCTGTTGTAACTATTGTCATTATTGATATCTGTGGGTCTATTGTCTCTCCTACAGATATACTCTCAATGTTGTATCCCCTACCACTAAAAAGACCAGCAACCCTTGACAATACGCCAAATTTATTCTCCACAAGTATAGATATAATATGTCTCACCGCAAATACCTCCTCATTATTATTGATAGATTCAGATTATTTAACCGCCCTAAGTTTTTTATCTTGTTTCTTCTCTTTTTCTTCAAACAACATATTATCAAGGGTTGCACCTGCTGGAACCATTGGATAAACCTTTTCCTTCCAATCAACTACAAAGTCCATCAACACAGGTTGTTTTATTTTAAATGCCTCTTTTAAAACCGCATCAACCTCTGAGGGGTGTTCCGCCCTTAAGCCAACGGCGTTGTATGCCTTTGCAAGTGCTACAAAGTCAGGCACTACATCGAGATGTGTGTGAGAATACCTCTCATGGAAGAATAACTCCTGCCACTGTCTGACCATTCCGAGATATCTATTGTTTAATATGGCAACCTTAACGGGCAGTTTGTAGATTACAGCTGTTGCAAGTTCTTGTATATTCATCTGGATGCTACCATCACCAGCAATGTCTATCACGAGACTATTTGGATTTGCTATCTGTGCACCTATGGCGGCTGGGAAGCCATAACCCATCGTTCCCAAACCACCAGAGGTAATCCATCTACGAGGTTTGTTGAACTTAAAAAACTGGGCTGCCCACATCTGGTTTTGACCCACCTCTGTGGTAATGATTGCATCCCCACCTGTGATGTCGTATATCCTCTCTACAACATACTGCGGCTTGATAACATCATCATGATATGTGTATGAAAGCGGTTTCTCGTTTCTCCACTCTTGAATCTGCTTGAGCCATGCCTTTCTTATCTCCTCCCACTGTTCTATCTTGTTTTCTTTCATCATCTTGTTCATCTGTGATAGCACCCGCTT
>JBDNDH010000182.1:0-4182 GCA_046719235.1 Thermodesulfovibrionales bacterium | reverse complement strand
TGTATCTCCACCTCCCCTCGTGCATGAAGCCGATGGGTACTATATCTGATTTTATATAGGGCAATATTGCATTTATCTGTCTTAAGATTTGATCTGCCCCCCCTTTTTCAGGATAGGCCTTGGCAATTATTTCAGCCGCTTCTTTAGGACTGTCCGCTACAAACTGCCATCCCAAAAGGGTTGCCTTGATAAAGGCACTCACCCTGTGGGGATTATTATTTATCTCTGTCTCGGATGTAAATAGGTTATCTCCGTAAAAGTCAATACCGTCCGTACGTGGATTGTAGACATGGTATCTAAAACCCATTTGCTCTAATTCCTCCAATGGTTGAGGACAGCTTATTGTCATGGCATATACTTTACCCTTAATTAAATCCTGCAAATCCATGCTGTGATTTAATCTGTTATACTGGGCTTCAAGCCCATGAAGCTTTAAATATGCAAGTATGTCTTCTGTGTAGGGGGCAATCATCACATCCTTGCCCCTAATCTCATCAATACTCTGGATAGGAGAACTGTAGGCAGTAACAAGCATATTTGAAGACCGCTGATTTATCACTGCAAGCACTACGATAGGCTTGCCTTGCTGTCTGTCTATGATTATGCCACTTGTGCCAATGCCATATTGAGCCCTTCCAGATACAACTTCATCAACTACATTAGTGTGTGCATTAGCCTCTTTAAGCCTTACATCAAGCCCCTCTTCTGCATAAAAGCCTTTTTTAAGGGCTATAAAGAAGCCTGCTAAATGCCCTGTTTCAGCCCATCTAAGTTGAAGTGTAACTGTGCCCTGTGCCCAGGAAGGTAATGCATCAATGAGGGGAAACAGAAATGCAATAAAAATTAGGGTTTTTAACTTGCGAGAGTAGATCGTAAACTTTAGTACCTTTTGAATTGGATTAGATAAAACGACATATTTGATTTGATTGTTTCGCAAAATAACCTCCAACTCAAAAGGCTTATTTGGAGTAACGATCACCAATAAAGTATCATAATTCTACCAACTTATATAAATAAATGCCACAAATTTTTTTAAAGTCAACTACCAAGTATAGACCCAAGAAAATAGATACAAAAAAGCCAATAGATGGCAATAACAACATCTTACAGGTTATTTCTGAAGTGTGTGGATAGGATATTTAACTCGAGAAATGCTTTTACCTAAGGCATGGGAGTCTAAAAGCCATTAAATCTCGCAATCTTTATAAAAGTAAAAGGTTCACTGGGTTTAACCTGTATTTATTTTATGCCATAGGTTTTATTGAATAGACAATAACGGAACAAAGTAAAGTTTGTCCCGTTGATACCCTGAGATTCCCCCTGAACTTGTAGAAGGGCTGTGTCGAGGGGTCTGCCCATGCCCCATTACATCTTTTCTGTCCAGTGGAAAATGGGACCCACCTCAAGGGTCGTCTTCATTATCATTGAAGGATTCCTTTATCCTCCACGGATTGTGACATGCCTTTACAATTTCTTCTGTCCTTAAGTCCTTGGATTATCATTTGTGTTATTATTGACAGATAGGCTTGATAGAGTGAGTCTCTGGTTGCAATTCTAAATTTAATGATATAGGAAGCCTTTTATCTCATCCAGCAATCTGTTTACCGCCCCTCGGTTGGTCTCCATGAGATCCTTTGCCCTCTTACCCATCGTCTGAAGCCGTGATGTGTCTGATAATAGGTTGATAAGTGTATGCGACAGCTCAGATACATCTGTCTGTATTGCTGCCCCTACCCTAAGGAAATCATCGATAAAATAAAAATTATGCATATACCGTCCACACACTATCGCCTTTCCCCAGTAGGCTGGTTCAAGTGGATTCTGCCCACCATGAGGGATGAATGATCCCCCTAAGATAGCAATGTCACAGTATTTATAAAGAGTGTAAAGTTCTCCCATAGCATCAAGAAGGATCACATCAAAGGTGTTCAGGTCTGTGTTGTCATTAACCTGTGACCTCTTTATATAATGGATATTTGCCCTTGATAACAGTTCCTCAACCGACTTAAACCTCTGTGGGTGTCTTGGTGCAATGATGAGAATAGTATCGGCAAAAACCCTTTTTGCATCAAGGAATCCCTTGAGTATTATCTCTTCCTCTGGTTCATGAGTGCTTCCAGCTACGATGACCCTCTTGTTAAACCTCTCTGCCCAGATTAGGTCTTTTTTTGATATCTCTATGTCAAACTTCAGGTTTCCCATAATCCTTACCCTTGATGGATCGGCACCCAAGTCTATTATCCTTTTTGCATAGACCTCATTCTGCATCAGAAAGAGGTCTATATCATTGAGAACAGACCTCATTAGAAAACTTATCTTCTTATACCTCTTAAATGATTTCTCAGAGAGCCGTCCGTTTATGATGGCTATGGGGATAGAGTTTTTTCTTGCAATCCTGATGAGGTTAGGCCATATCTCTGTTTCGGTTATTAATATCAACTCTGGCATCGTGCCTTTTAACATCTTATCTAATGTGCTGGGGAGGTCAAAGGGAATATAGGCAATATCCACAGATGTGCCGAATTGCCTTTTTGCGACCTCTTGCCCTGTGTCAGTAACGGTGGTTAGAAGTATCCTATAATCTGGAAATAGCCTTTGGATATGCCTGACAAGTGGCACTATGGCGTTGACCTCACCTACTGATACTGAATGTATCCAGATGTGTCTTTTATCTCTTATAAACCCAAATTTTTCTCTTATCCAACGAGACCTTAGTATCGTAGGTCTTTTGAAATACTCATAAGGCAGAAAAAATAACAGCGAGATGCGGTATATCAATGAGTAGATCGTGTGCATTACCTGTATATCATATCCAATGCCATACTACATACCGTTTCTGATGCATTGTGTTGCAGGTAGAGGTCTCTTACCTTGCCAAAGGTATCTAACATGGCGTCATAATAGGCACTGTTGCTAAGCAGGGCATCAACCTCTCTTAGAATGTTTTCGGGGTTCACATCCCCTTGGAGTAGCTCCTTTATTCTGGGTAGGTTTCCGTCCATGATGGTCTTTTCAAGGAGAAGGTTTGTAAGGGTCATATAATTGACCTTTATTAACAGACGACCAATCGCATAACTTAACATCGACACCCTGTATATGACAACCATTGGAACATCTAATATGGTTGCTTGAAATGTAGCCGTGCCAGATGCAATTATGCCAATATCTGCACAGGAAAGGGCAAAAAGTGTGTTGTCTCTAATGACCTTTGTATGTTTATGTATTGGGCTAAGGGCATCATCAATAATTTTTATAGTCTGTTCGTCAAGATTGGGGGCAATGGGCAAGACAAAAGACACATCCTTATGCCTCTTTAAGATCTCAACTGCTGTATCTACAATCGGATAGATGAGTCCCTTTATCTCATGCCTTCTGCTGCCGGGAAGTAGTGCAATCACATATCTTGATTGGATGTTGAGCTGTTTTTTTATATGTACCTTGAGACTATTTTTATCCCAGTTTTTGAGAGAAAAACCTTGCTGTCTGAGAAACTCATCTATGTCATCCAAAACAGGATGACCTACAAATTGGCATGGCATGTCTATTGATTTGTATATATCTACCTCAAAGGGCAGGATGAGTGCTATCTTATCTGCAAGTCTTTTGATGGTGTATATCCTTTTTTTGCGCCATGCCCAGACCTGTGGGCTAACGTAATAGAGCACCGGAATCCTCAATCTTTTTGCCTCTTTTGCAACCCTTATATTGAAGTCTGGATAGTCTATCAGTATAACCACATCAGGTCTTGTGTTGTGTAGATATGTCTTTATCTTTTTAAAAGCCTGTTTGATGTGAGAGATACTCTTGAAGAGTTCAGTTAACCCAAAGGCACTACATATAGGTGTGATTATATCAACCCCAGATTGCCTCATTCTCACCCCGCCCATACCTGAAATTTTAATGTCTTTGGTCTTCTTCATAATAGCCTTTGCAAGTAATGAACCGTATAGTTCTCCCGAGCTCTCACCACTTATAATCAGTATGTTTTTCATATGCCCTATTATACCTCAAAAGAGTCATGGCAATGACAATCCCTAAGGCATTATCTCCTGTCCAGACAGTTTTGCCCTGTTGATGTGGTGTGTTGAAAACTTTTTATTGAAAGTTGTATCCTTTAATATCTCAAAATTGGGAGGCAAGGGATGACCGCTAATAATCAGATTTTAGGTGGAAGGGATTTGG
>JBDNDH010000181.1:0-4184 GCA_046719235.1 Thermodesulfovibrionales bacterium | reverse complement strand
TTGAATCACATCTGGTATATTTGCTGATTTTATCATATCCTGAATATATTGGCTCTTCTTAGTCAGGTCTTCATAATTGCTGATATTTATCTCTTCAAGTAGGTCTGCAAGACCATCAAAGATATTATTGTCTTCCATAAATATCCTAAAACCTTGAGAGGTTACAGCGAATCCTCGAGGGACATTAAGAGATAACTTTTCCTTAATCTCACCCAGATTAGCCATCTTACCACCAACACAGTCTATCATCCTTTTATCTATGTCTGATACCTTTAGTGTAAGATCCCTTAGGACTATCTCTTTTCTTTTATAAAGTATAGAGTTAATCTTATTTTCGATATCCTTGAATCTTTCGTTTAATATCAGATAACGATTCTCACCAATCTTATTGATGCAATCTATGATATTCCTGACACCTTCAAGTATCTGTTCGATACTACCTTGTATAAACTTTTGGTCGAAAACATATTCGCCGGAGAGTTTTTCTTCCATAGATGCCATTGTCTCAAGCACCATGTTGTTATTCCTTAACAATGTTTGAAACAGATCAAATCTTTCCCTAAAGGTCTTTGCCGGGTCGGGCTTTTCTACAGTTTCTTTATTGCCACCAAAAAGACCTTTAATCAGATCAAACAAGCCCATAATACATGATCACCCCTTTGTAATTTTTATAGATGTAAAAAGTTAAAAGCACATTATTACAAACACATTCTCTTAGAATCTCAGTATCATCCCAGATACTGTGAGTCTCTCAGGAGGTGAGATGCCAAGTGATGCCCTTAAGTCATGCTCTATCTTAGCCATCTCCCTATAATATATCGTCCTGTTTATTGTCATATACACATAGCCATCTTTAAGGTTTTTTCTAATAAAACTCTCACATCCACCGTAGAATGTGGCAGTCATATTGATATCCTGTGTCTCAGATGGCAAACCATGTAATCTGCAGATCATAGGACGCCACTCATAAAGGATACAAAGTCCTCCTTCATTGAGAGGACACATCTGTAATGATTCCTCATCCGCATTGAGATAGTGACTTTCATATCTATGGGCAAGGGACTTAAGATATTCCTTTTTTGAACTGTCCAATGTGTCAAAACCTGCCTTTAGATATAAAAACTCTGCACAGGTGTAATGATAGAACCTTGTCTTACAACAATGGGCATCACACCCCTCACAACTAAAGGCATAATGCCTTGAAGCGACTTCATACATGGCATCAATGGTAGAATAGAGATTTCTGATCTTATTTATGAATATCAGATCCACAATATCCTAAACCCTGTTACAAGGTCTGTGAGATATCTTTTGCCATGTATCCTCGTTTATCTCCTCAATGTAATCACTGAGTTTGAAAACCGATCCGCATGCAACGCAGCGGAGCACAACCGAAGATCAACCAATAAACAAATCTAAACGACCATTACAATACCTACAAATCATGCCGCTGTTGTTAACCTTCATAGTGTGATTACCTACCTCCCTTTTATTTTTATACTATAGCAATTGGTAATGTAATATACAAAATCATCTGAAGAGAGACCTCTTTTCCTTGATAGAAGCCTCTATAAATGCCTTAAATAATGGGTGTGGCGCAATGGGCTTGGACTTAAATTCTGGGTGGAATTGACAACCCAAAAACCACGGATGATCCTTTATCTCAACAATCTCTACAAGTTCACCATCAGGCGATACACCCGTAACCATCATGCCCTTTGACGAGAGTATCTCTCTGTATTGGTTATTAAACTCATAACGATGTCTGTGCCTTTCGGATATGTTTATAGTCTTGTATGCATCATAAGCCTTTGAGTTTTCAGATAACACACATGGATAGGCACCTAATCGCATAGTACCACCCTTTTGCGAATCCTTTGCACGTTCTTCAATCATTCCTGTGCGATGATTATACCATTTTTCCATTAGATAGATGACCTTGTGCTCCACGTCTGGGTCAAATTCCTCACTGTTTGCATTGAGACCGCAGAGATTTCTACTAAATTCAATAACCGCTATCTGCATCCCCAAACAGATACCAAAAAAGGGTATCCTCTTTTCCCTTGCATACCTTGCCGCTGTTATCTTACCTTCAATCCCCCTAATACCAAAACCTCCAGGTACTAAAATACCGTCAACCTCTGAAAGCAGTATATCAGGTGGTTTTTTCTCTAATTCTTCAGAGTCCACCCATAGGATGTTAACCCTCGAATCATTTGCGATACCACCATGTATGAGCGCCTCTGTAAGGCTTTTGTAAGCGTCTTTTAAACCTATATATTTGCCAACTATCGCTATGGTTGTGTCTTGTTTAGGTAGCTTTATTTTTCTGACCACATCTTCCCAAATCTGCAGGTCTGCCTCTGGCAGGCTGAGATGGAGCATCTTTTCAATCTGCTTATCCAACCCTTCAGATCTAAACCAGATAGGAACCTCATAAACTGTGCTTACATCCACCGCTGCAATAACTGCATCCTCATCAAGATTGCAATGCATAGCAATCTTCCTCTTTACATCCTTTGAAAGAGGTATCTCAGATCTGCAGAGAAGGATGTCGGGCTGTATTCCTATCTCCCTTAGTTCCTTTACACTGTGTTGTGTAGGTTTACTTTTTAACTCTCCAGCGGCCTTTATGTATGGGACTAATGTTAGATGAACATACAGCACATTTTTTCTGCCGACATCATATCTAAATCTCCTTATCGCCTCTAAAAAGGGCAGGCTCTCAATATCGCCTACTGTCCCACCAATCTCTACTATCACTACATCGTATTCATCCTTTAGGGCTGATTTTATTGCGTCTTTGATCTCATCTGTTATGTGCGGCACAACCTGAACTGTATTACCTAAATAGTCTCCTTTTCTCTCTTTGCTGATAACATTGTTGTATATCCTGCCAGTGGTATAATTGTTGTCAACACATGTAGTAACATGCGTGAACCTTTCATAGTGACCAAGATCAAGGTCAGTCTCACAACCATCGTCTGTAACATATACCTCACCGTGTTCAAATGGGCTAAGTGTGCCGGGGTCAATATTGATGTAAGGGTCTAACTTTTGGAGGGTTACCTTTAAACCCTTTGCCTCTAAAAGGGCACCTATTGCAGATGCGGCTATTCCCTTGCCCAATCCAGACAAGACACCGCCAGTTACAAAGATGAATTTTTTATCCATTTCTCTACCCTCTCAATATCTTGAGGTACATCAACACCAATCGTATCCTCATGGGTTAAAACAATCTTGATATTGTATCCATGCTCAAGGGCACGAAGTTGTTCAAGACACTCTGTTTTCTCAAGAATCCCCTCAGGTAACATCGTGAATCTCTTTAGAAAAAACTTCCTATAGGCATATATACCAATATGTTTGTAATAATTGCCCTTTGTGCGATTATAGGGAATGGGACATCTCGAGAAATATAGTGCATTCATGTCCTTGTCAAATACTACCTTTACAATATTTTCATTTTCAATATCTCGAGGATTATCTGTCAACCTTGCCACAGTAGCCATTATGTGTCCGTCTTGCCTCATCAGACTTATCAGAGACTCGACCATCGACGGTGATATTACAGGCTCGTCTCCTTGAAGATTAACAATTATGTCATTATCGGTTAGATTATCAATCATATCGACTGCCTCTGCAATCCTATCGGTACCTGTGGGATGTTTATCTGATGTCATTATTACATTGCCACCAAAACCTTCTACCACATCCTTGATTCGCAAGTCATCAGTGGCTACGAATACCTTATCAACCCCTCTAATGAGTTCTGCTCGTTCATAGACATGCTGTATCATAGTTTTACCAAGTATCTTCGCTAAAGGTTTGCCAGGAAACCTCTTAGAGCCATAACGGGAAGGTATGATAACGATAGCCAACATAAACTGTCTATGATAACATAATTATTACAAGGATTTGTTATAATATTTGTGTTCTTTTTAAGTCTTGATATATGCCCATTTTAAAGCATGATGCTCTTTAGGAACTACAAAAAAGGATACTAGTCTTTAAATTTTGCCTTTTATAAATAAAGGGTCTGAAAATACTGTTTAAGATATCATGATAGATTTGATTGAAAAAAATACATTTGCAAACTCTGTAAAACTCTACTTTCCAGCGATCCTCTCGGGAGTGCTCTTATCTCTGTCTCTGCCGAGTTTCAACCTGCATTTCTTGGCATG
>JBDNDH010000180.1:0-4215 GCA_046719235.1 Thermodesulfovibrionales bacterium | reverse complement strand
TGCAATAATCTTTGACCAAAAATGAAACTGACAAATTGAATCAAAGCCCCCTTTTTTATCAATCTACGAAGGCAGAAAAAGAAAAAAATCACTTGCCCGTATGATTAATTAGATAGCCTTTACTTCAGTGAAAAGGTTATTGAGAAACACAGAACCTCCCTTTCCAAATCTATACCTGTTTATAGATATAAAAAATGTCATGGAGAAACATTAAAGGGAACTTTTAAATTGGGATTTTAATACAGGGTAGTCGTTGACAATTATATAAAAATTATTTTATAGTTCTATGATTTTGGCATTATTGAAATGCCTTCAATATTGTTTTTAGACGGCGATTGTGCTTTATTTTTCCAATTGTCATTTTTGCAAAAAACATAAAGGAGAGTGATTATTTAATCTCTTCTGAGTTAGGGACGTGCATGTGCTCAGGTCTCTTGTGTATTTGGAATTTGACCCTATCTTAGAACCATATTTATAAATTTAAGGAGTAATGTATGGAAATTAAGGTATTAGGTCCAGGCTGTGCAAATTGTAGCAAAGTGGAAGAAATGGTTAGGATTGCAATCAAAGAACTCGGTATTGATGCTAAAATTGACAAAGTAACAGATATCTTGGAAATTATGAAGCACACATCAGCCACACCTGCTATCATGATAAATGGGAAATTAAAATACAAAGGGAAACCACTCCCAACCCTTGATAAGATTAAAGAATTGATAAAAGAAGAAATGTAGCATACGGATAAACTCCTGAGCATCTTTAAAGCCTTTTTAGACTACAAGGTGTTGTTTGTTGTGAAAATCTTTTTATAAAGAGGTGTTGATAATTAAAGAGTGGCAAAAATTCATTCTTGTAGTGGCTGTGTTCTTGTTTTGTTTTTATCTTCCAGTGGAGGATGCAGGCTTTATAAATGCCATTTATGAGTCCTTAGCATTAACCAAGTGGTATGCCCGTGAACATGTTATCCTATGCCTTATTCCAGCCTTTTTTATCGCTGGTGCTATCTCTGTATTTATAAGCAAGGTATCCGTAATAAAGTATTTTGGAGCAAATGCAAATAAAGTGATGTCTTATGGGGTTGCATCCGTTTCTGGAACGGTCTTAGCCGTTTGTTCCTGCACAATCCTTCCCCTGTTTTTAAGCATACATAAGAGAGGCGCAGGTTTAGGACCGGCCATTGCCTTTCTGTATTCAGGCCCTGCTATAAACATCCTTGCTATAATTCTTACTGCCAGGATATTAGGTTGGGAACTCGGATTGGCAAGGGCAATCGGGGCAGTTTTGTTTAGTGTGATGATCGGTTTTATTATGCACCTTATTTTTTTAAAAGAGGAAAGGCAACAGGAGTTGACGAATGACTTTGATTTTGAGGCACAAGAAGAATCACGTCCTCTTTATAAAACAACCTTGTTTTTCTTTTCTATGATATCAATTCTTGTATTTGCAAACTGGGGTAGCCCTACTGAAGGTGAAGGGGTGTGGCAGGTTGTTTATAGTTATAAGTGGTGGATTACCAGCCTCTTTACTGTTGCCCTGATATTTATGCTTTTTAAGTGGTTTACTAAATCAGAACTAATAGATTGGGTAAAGTCATCGTGGGTATTAGCCCTGCAAATCCTTCCTCTTTTGCTTATAGGGGTGCTTGCGGCAGGATTTCTTTTGGGAAGGCCTGACTATGAAGGGATTATCCCTTCCCGATTTATATCAACCTTAGTTGGGGGGAATTCTCTTTTTGCCAACCTCTTTGCCTCAGTCGCTGGTGCGTTTATGTATTTTGCAACACTTACTGAGGTCCCCATCATACAAGGACTGATGGGATCTGGAATGGGAAAGGGTCCAGCATTGGCGCTACTTTTGGCAGGGCCTGCATTGAGTCTGCCGAGCATGCTGGTTATTAAAAGTGCTATTGGTTTAAAAAAGACTCTTGTCTATGTTAGTCTTGTAATCTTTTTTGCAACGATATCAGGTATGATCTTTGGTGCAATTTTTTAACCTTTAATACATGCCCCCTTTGTTTACCATATTCGGTCATGCCCTAAGCCATTTTTATAGTCAGATCAAGGTCTTTTTATTACATGAAGAATCTTTAAGGTGGTTTTGTAAAGATAAAAGGTATCAGCCTCCATGCTGTTGTCTATAGAGGGTCATGTATTCCTTTTCGAGGTCTTCGTATTGTGACTGTGCCTCCTGGAGTTGTTTGGTCTTTTGGTTGAGTTTTTGTTCAAAGTCTTTTAATTTTTCTATGAGCTCATTTTTTTCCTTCAAAAATTTCTCTATGTCTCCACCCATGCCGGATACATCAATCTCGTCACTTTCCTTCCATGCGGATTTGAGATGTTCCTGCCAAGAGTTGAACTTTTCTAACAGTGTTTCATTCTCTCTTTTTAGTATTGATATAAAGTCTTTTAACTCATTTGTGTTTTCACCAAACATCTCAAGTGTTAACTCAAACTCTTTGTTTTCCTCTATTACCTCTGATATTGAAGAAAATTTCTGTGACAAATCCTGATAGTTAATATGGATATTGCTTAGTCTTTTTTCAGCAGATTCTAAGATATCCTTATAGCACATCAGATCAACTATCTTTTGTTTCTGAAACTCTATTATCTTTTTTAGCTTTGAGATATTATCCTCTTCTTCTAACTCTTGTCTTGTTGGCATTATATCTCCACCTTGGCTCGTATCTATCTCTTGAGGCTCTTGAGGCATGGGGGGAGGCATGTCTTCAGATTTTATGTCCAAATCGGAATCTTTCTTAGACGTTTCTTCTGTAGTTTGTTTAATAATAGGAAAATCCTGTGATTTGAAATCCATGTCTTCGTATTCCTTTTTAGGTAATCCTTCTTCTGTCTTTTTTTTCAGATCTTGATACAGTTTTTTATATTTTCTCATCTTGATAAACAAGATAACGATACCAATCACAAGTAATATTAGGAGTTCAGCCCCAAATAGTATGACTAATGGATGTAGATTGATGTTCATTTCTTCACCTTCTTACTTGACAGCCTTAATCGTTTTATTAGTTTTCTTCCCAAAAAGTATATCAATAATACTGCTATTAACCCACCATTTACAATACCAAATATCATCAGCGCCTCATTCCACTCATCAGTTTTTTTGGTGTCAGCGCTTTTGGGTTGTTTTGCAGTGACAGCCTCTTGTTTGGGAGCTGCAGGAGGTGGTGGTTCAATAACCTTAAATTCAAATGTTTTTTCCCTCTTAAATGTGCTGCCTTCTGCTACTATCTTGAGTAGGTAGTCTCCTGTGATGTGGGCTGTGAAATCAGCAATATACTTACCATTATTATTGGGTGAACCTGCCTCGTTGACATCAGGGGTCATCTTTGCAGAATGGATAGTTTGCTTCGGATCTTTGGATTCGATAACAAATGATATCTTATCAAGGACATCTCTCTCGGTGATTGTAGCACCATCCTTTTCTAACCATGCATCTATCCTAAGGGTTTCACCCTTATGGACAAAGTTTTTGTCAAAACTGCTCTTTAGTCTGAGATTTGTGAGGACATAGACCTTGTTACCCTCGGTTGTGCTCAGGTTGACCTGCCAATTACCGGCCTCAGGAGATGTGATTGTTATCATATCAAAGACATCTGTAGTGTGCCATACCATATCTTTGGATGTTTTATTAGATGTAAAAGTCGCCTTTGATGGACTTATGAGTGTAGTCTTTGTTCCTGTCTTTTTGGTGATAATTAGTATTACCTCTTTAATATCTGTGTCAATAGAAAATTTATTGTCTTTGAGGGGGATGGTGTCTGGTGATTTGATCTTCTCAAAGATGGACGAGAAGATGATGTGAATGTCTTGGTCGGTTTTTGCAAGTTTGCTAAATCCGCCTGTGTCTTTTGCGATCCTTTCAAGGAGTGCAATGTCCGATTCTTCCGTAAATGGTATTGTATGCACCTTTATTTTCGCCTTTGATATATCTGGAAGCATGTCTAATAACTCTTTAGTTGCCCTTTCGTCTTTTTCTTTATCTCCAAGTGTGAGTTTGCCATCAGACATTAGGATGATAACGCCTGATGTCTCCTTGAGCAGTTCGTATGCCTCTTTTACTGCGAGATGGATGTGGGTGGAAAACTCTTTGGATGTAACCTTGTCTATGGCTGAGTTTATCTTATGCCTGTTAGACTTTGTATTGTCTGTAAAAGGTATCAATGTTTTTACCCTATCACCAAAACTCAATACTGCAATC
>JBDNDH010000018.1:0-11233 GCA_046719235.1 Thermodesulfovibrionales bacterium | reverse complement strand
AGATTTACAAAGACCTTTGTGGCTGTGACTATTTGTGATGAGATATCGGCTGTTGAGGATACGGGCTTATCGACCTTTTCTGATGTAATCTCCCCTTTAAAGACGATGCCTCTTTTGCCATCTACGGTTACCACCTGACCATCTGGTATAACCCCTGTCGCATTCTTTGCGCCAACTATGCAAGGAACCCCTAATTCCCTACTTACTATTGCAGCGTGACATGTCTTACCACCAAGATTTGTGACTATGGCAGATGACTTTTTCATCGCAGGGACCCAATCAGGAGTAGTCATCTCGGTGACCAAGATTTCACCTTTTTCAAGCCTAACTATGTCTTTTACATTGAGTATAATCTTTGCCTTTCCAGAACCTATACCTGGACTTACACCAAGTCCACGGACTATGACATCCTGTTCTGAAAACTCAGCCTTTTGTTTATCCTTAGTCTCTGTATCTGTTACCCCTACTGTTACAGGTCTTGCCTGAAGGATGTAGAAGTTTCCATTACTATCCAATGCCCACTCAATATCTTGTGGGAAGTTGTAATGTTTCTCAATCTTCAAACCAAATTCAGCAAGTTGCATTATCTGCGCATCGGTAAGTGCTGGTTTGTCTTGCATGTTTTTGGGAACTTCTACCCACTTTGTGCTTCCTTTTTTGTCAGAAACTATCTGTCTTTCCTTCTTAAATACTTGTCTGTCAACAATCTTTTTGATATTTTTGTCAAATACGAATTCATCAGGTGTTATACTACCACTTACAACTGCCTCTCCTAAGCCCCAAGAGCCATTTATAACAATCTTATTTTTGTCTCCGCTTACAGGATCCATCGTAAACATTACCCCGGAAACATATGACTCTATTAGTTCCTGAACACCCACGCTTATCAATACCTTTTCGTGCTCAAACCCTTTTTCCTTTCTGTATGCTATCGCCCTTGGTGTAAAAAGTGAACTCCAACATTCCTGTACCTTTTTGAGCAAGCTGTCTCTGTGGATATTTAAAAAGGTATCTTGTTGTCCAGCAAAACTTGCACCAGGTAGGTCTTCTGCTGTGGCTGAAGATCTCACTGCAACAGGGATATCCTTTTTCTTTCTGTTTGAGCATAATGTATCATAAGACTCCAAGATTTTATTAGCAATCTCCTTTGGCATTTGAAGCCCTTCAATAAACTGTCTAATCTTTTCTGATGTCTCTTGAAGGGTCTTGATGTCATCAATGTCTATATTGGATAACATGGCTTCAATCTTTTTTACTGCCGATGTCTTATGTAGAAATAGCTGATATGCGTAGGCTGTCACCGCAAAACCATTTGGTACAGGAACGTCAATCTTGCCGTAAAGCTCCCCAAGGTTTGCACACTTTCCACCAACCATAGGGATGTCTTCTTTTGTTAAATCCTTAAACCATAAGACAATCTCTTTATCCTTTCCCATGATGCCCTCCTTCTTTGAGTTTTTTTGTTCTGCTGTGTTTTAAAAACTCCTGACGCCCCTCTATAATCTTTTCAGAGACCTCTTCAATGGATAAATTTGTTACATCAATCACCTCTATGCCTTTAATGGTGTTGAAGATCCTTAGGCTGTGTGCCACCTCTTTTCTTATGGAATCGATGTCTGTGTAGTCTATCTCTCCAGCATATCTTAGTCTTTGGGTCCTGATAAAGACGAGTTTATCAGGTGATATCTTAAACCCTACTTTATAACTCTTAGACTTATGTATTCCTTTTGGTATCTCTACGCCCTCGTATAATGGGATGTTGCCAACCTTGAGACCATGGTTGCAAGAGATATAAAGGCTTGTGGGTGTCTTAGAACTTCTTGAAACGCCGAATATTATTATATCTGCGTCAACCATCGTCTCTAAATTTTGCCCGTCGTCATGTTTGAGTGTGAAATCTATAGCCTCAGCCAATCTTATAGATTCATCACTGATGCCTTTGAGTAAGCCTGGGCTTAAAACTGGCATTAGATTCCAGAGTTTACTTATCTTTTCCATAATCGGTCCAAGAAGGTCAATAGCAAGGATGTTCATCTGACGCTTTTGTTTTTTGATAAGAGACCTTAATTCTGGGGAGACAAGGGAATAGGCAATGATACCATCTACAGCTTTTACTTGCTGAAGTATCGATTCAATCTGATCTTTGGTCTTGATATAAGGGAATTTTTTGTATATGGGGTTGATATCGTTAAACTGCAACAAAACCGCATTCATCACCCTTTCAGCGGTTATCCCTGTTGCATCAGAGACGATGAATACATAAATATCTTTTTTTGGTGAAGCCATTGTATGACCTCTTTAATTTGCTTGGTTTAGCATACCACATTTAAGGATACTTTACAACATAATACACTACCATAGTTTGAGTCCGTATAGATGGATTCTCAAAAAGGGCATAGGGTTTTTAAAGTCAAAATGTGAGTTTTCCTAAAAAAGATGGTTTTTAACAAATTAGACTCATTGCTTGATGATAGCCGGCAATGAAGTAATACTTTACTAAAGCAGATCTTAAGATTTATGATAGATTGCTATGATTGTGATACCAGCGATTGATCTCAAGGATGGACATTGTGTGAGGCTCTTACAGGGCAAAAAGGATGATGCCACTATCTATTCAGACAATCCTTCTGAGACTGCCAAGAAATGGGAATCATTAGGTGCATCACTTATACATGTAGTGGACCTTGATGGTGCCTTTACAGGTCATCAGAAGAATATCAATGCAATCAAAGAGATTGTATCATCTGTGAAAATACCGATACAGGTAGGTGGTGGAATAAGGGACATTGGAAGGATAGAGTCATTGCTTTCTCTTGGTATCTGGAGGGTGATATTGGGGACTATTGCTATTGAAAATCAGGATATTGTAAGGGAAGCAGTAAGGCTTTTTCCGGATAGGATAGTGGTTGGGATTGATGCAAAGGATGGTTTAGTAGCAGTAAAAGGTTGGGTGGAGGTAACCCAAACAAATGCATTAGACTTGGCAAAAAGGATGCAGGATTTAGGGGTTTCAGCCATAATATACACAGATATCTCAAGGGATGGGATGCTTACAGGTCCAAATATTGACACCACGAGACAGATGGTTGAATCACTTGCCGTCCCGGTGATTGCATCTGGAGGGGTGTCAGGGATTCAGGACATTGAGAGGCTTATGACCATAAAAAAACTATGGGGTGTTATAACAGGAAAGGCTATCTACTCTGGGACACTAAGCTTGGTGGATGCCATCAGGATAGCATCTAATGGATAAATACCTCACCTAAGCCCTTCCAATATCGCAAGTGTTTCTATATGATACGTTTGAGGGAAGAAGTCTATTAGTCTAATAGACTGTATCTGATAATTCATTATCAGTCTTTTAATGTCCCTTGAAAATGTGGAAGGGTCGCATGACATATATACGATGGTCTTGGGCATCATCTTCAATAGTCTCTGCATAGCAGACTTACTCATTCCAAGCCTTGGGGGATTGACTATCATAACATCTATCACATCCCTGATATCAATATCCTCTGCCCTTTTACAGTAAAACTTACAGTTGTTTATCATATTTACGGTGGCGTTATTGATGGCATCTGATACTGCATGGGGGTTTTCTTCGAATCCATATACAAAAGATGCCTTGTCTGAAATCGCTATTGAGAAGTTACCACTACCGGCGTATAGGTCGCATACTATCTTCTTATCAAGTTCTACGGTGCTTTTAATGGTGTTGATGACCTCAAGATTTAATGCCCAATTTGCCTGAAAGAAGGAAAAGGGACTTATAAAATAGTTCATATTGTTAAAATTAAGGCAGATCCTATGTGGATTATCATTGGGGGTTTTTTGTTGATGACTCAATGATGCATTTATTCCTCTGTCGGCCAGAGTATCCAAATTCATTTTGACTCTTAGGGGTTTTTGGGGTTTAAACAATACCGCAAGGTCTTTTGAGCCAATGATTATTATTTCACCTTCATAGTCATTGGGTATTATGTCATTAACAGTCCTCAAGGCGGTATTTATCCCATCGTTCATCAGAAGACATCTATCTACGGATATGAGATCCCGCGTGCCTTCTCTATAAAAGCCTATTGCCTTTCCATGTGCCTTGAAACTTCCCCTATAACGATACCGCCACTCCTTACCTATAATAGGTGGGGCAAGATCAACATTAATCTTTGCTATTCTCTTTAAGCAGTCTTTGAGTATCTTCTGCTTTATATAGACCTGTTCATTGTATTGAATATGTTGATAGTGACAACCACCGCACTGATGATAATACTGACAAGGGGGTTTTACCCTATGCGGCGATGGTGTAACTATATCTAAAAGGGTGGCGGTGCAATAGTGAGGCTTTTCTTCAAGAAGTTTTGCCCTTAGGACCTCACCTTCAATAACTGACTTGACCAGAAACTTTTTGTTATACCTATCTTTATTGTTTGCAGGATAACATAAGAAGAAGCCTCTGTATATGGGATCACCAGCCCATAAGTTTATTATCTCTTTATTCTTGTTTGGTCTTATCAATAATCTGCTTAATGGTGGATTTCAGGGATGTTAAGTCTGATGACTTGACAACATAGGCATCGGAAACCCACACAGAAAAATCGTCTCTGTAGTCGTAGGCAGTTAACATGATTACAGGCACATTAGGCCTTATCTCTTTCATCTGACGGAGGACCCTTATACCATCAATATCTGGCATTAGTATATCTAATGTAACCAAATCGGGATTCTCCTTTTCAAAGACCTCCAATGCCTCTTTGCCTGAGTTTGCAGTAATTACATCATAGCCCTCATCTTCTAACTCTGCCTTGTAGAGTTTTAATATGTTTTTCTCGTCATCAACCACAAGGATCTTCATTTTTTATTCCTCCTCACAAGATATATAAATTTTGAATGTAGTGCCTTCACCAAAGGTACTCTGCACCTCTATAAATCCATCGTGTTCTTCTATTATCTTCTTTGTGATAGACAGCCCAAGCCCCGTCCCGTTTGTCCTTGTTGTAAAAAATGGATCAAAGATTCTATCTATGTCCTCTTTTTTTATACCACAACCTGTATCGGATATTGATATAATGACCTCGTTTTTGTTTTTGGAATTTCGATTTTCATCTATTATGATCCTTTGCCTTTTTTCTGTATTAACCTTTATTAAGCCATTTTCTGTAAAGTGATTGGCATTTGTGATGATGTTTATAAGGGCCTCTCTAAATCTGTCTGGATTGACACATAAAAGGATATCGTCGGAAAACTCCTTTATAATCTTATTGTTTTTTTCTTGAACTACAGGTTCAAGGAGACTGATGATGCCTTCAAGTATATCGTTTAACCTTACCTTACTCTTCTGTAGTCTCGATGACTTTGCAAAGCTCAGTGTGTCATTGAGTATGTGTTCTAATCTGCGCACCTCTTCTACGATAATCCTTGCATAATCTTTTAGTTCATCATCCAGTTTCCTCTCTAATCTCATTGCAAATCCGCCAATGCTCAACAAAGGATTTCGTATCTCATGTGCCACCTTTGCTGCAATCTCACCAAGTGCAGCCATCCTTTCATTTGTTGCAAGTTGCTCACGCAGTCTTTTCATCTCTGTAATGTTTCTAACTATATGCACGGTTCCAGAAACCTCACCGTCTGGTCCAATAATTGGAGAGCAGGAGACTAAGTAAGTATTGTGACTAATCGTATCTTCTATCTCTTCTATGAGCGCCTTTGTATCTTCTTTTAGGACAGTTCTGAATTTTGTCTCACACTCAACTATCGATTCACTAAAAACCTCAAAACTCTTTTTGCCAATTACTTCCCATTCCTGAAGGTTTAAGTTTTTTAAGACAGACTTGTTTACCTTTCTTATTACAAGATTGTTGTCAGTTACGTATAACATATCGTCAATAGACTCAAAGATATTTTCTAATTCCTTTTCTGCCTCGTAAACCCTCTGGAAAAGCTTTGCGTTTTCAATAGCTGAGGCAATCTGACTTGTAAAGCCCTTTAGGTATTCTATGTCGTCATCGGTTATCTGTCTTCTTGAAAATAGGTTGTCAACCCATAATACACCAATTACCTTGTCCATAGATATGAGTGGTATGACGGCGTAACTGTTTGATCCCAAGTTTTTCACGAGATAGTCATCAAAGTTGTCATGTATATAGACATCCTTTACATTGTAAGCAGTCTTATTTTTAATTACCTTAGTTAGGATTGAGTCCTCATCCAATGGTATCTCTATGTTACAGCACATCTTATCCATAAAAGAGTCTTTTTTTAACGGACCTTTTTCAATCTCGTCAATGAGTTCATATAGGTTTTTGTTTTCAATGGATATGGTTGACCATATCCTCCATGCCTCTTCATGAGAAGAAGGGCCTACACCCATCGCACCCTTTAATACATTTTTCTCTTCATCAACGAGAAAAAGCATTGCCCTATTGAAGCCAAAGCCATCACCCATTGTGACTGCAGTAAGGATCATTCTTATTAATCTTTCAAGATTTAGTGTGCTTCTCATGGCAGAGCTTATGAAGATAAGCCTGTTTAACATGTCATTTTTCCTTATCAATTCACGCTCGATCTTTTTTTTGTTTGTGATGTCTCTTGATATCATAGATATGCCAATCACCCTTGCATCTGCGTCTTTTATAGGAGACATCGTAATACTTACATCAATCAGTGATTTATCTTTGGTCATGTGGACTGTCTCTATGTGTTTTAAGGTCTCTCCACTTTTAACCCTCTCTGTGTATATCCTTTCAATGTCAAACATAAAATCAGGTGTTAGCATGAAGGGTTTGTGTAACACCTCTTCGAGAGTGTAACCATAAATGTTTTCAGCACCTATGTTCCATGATAGTATATTCCTGTTGAGATCGGTTGTTATTATTGCATCTGCAGAGTTGTTGATTATGGAGTGTAGAAAATTTGTAATCTCAACTGACCGTTGTTTTTCTTGAGATACCTCATGGTCTTTTTTTAATGCCTGTTCATATAGGTAGAGTTTCTCGATAATCACGGATGCTATCATTGTAAATTCTTCAAATATATACACATCAACGGCAGTATAATCTATGAGATTGCCATCACTATCATGTTTATCAAACACTCCAAAGGTTCCAAGGAGCTTTTCAGTTGTCTTTATTGGTGCACATAGCGCATTTTTGATACCAATTATTGGTGATATCATCCCAAACTCCTCGGGATTGTTTACAACAATCGTACGTTGTTCAAGGTAGACCCTGCCTGCAATGCCTTCACCAATCTTCACAGTTATTTTTTCGTAGAGGTCTTTGTCTACACCGATTGCTGCCTTGACCCTCAGTTCGTTACCTTCTAAAATCCTTACAATACTGCCCTTAGTGTTTAGAAGCAGTGATATCTGTACTGCAATTGTGTATAGGAGCGTTTCTAAATCCTGTATGTACAGGATTTCCCTAATTAATTCAAGAATTTTCTTTATTCTGTACATGTTTAAGTTCCGTAGTTAGAAGTTCATACCTTTGCCTCACGCATAAACTTTGCTGCCTCTTCTGGTAGGGTTGGGTTTATATAAAAACCAGAACCCCATTCAAAACCAGCCCGCTTTGTAAGCCTTGGAAGGATCTCAATATGCCAGTGGTAGTATTCATTCTGCTCCTCTTTAAAGGGCGATGTGTGTAACATGAAGTTATATGGGGGTGTGTCAAGGACCTTATCAAGTTGTTTTAAGACCTTTTGTAATATCTCTGCAAGTAGGTAAAAACTCTTATCAAAAGGGGTATAGCTTGATTCGTGTCTTTTAGGTAATATCCATGTTTCAAAGGGGTCTCTTGATGCAAATGGGGTTATTGCAAGGTATTGAGAATTCTCAAATACTAACCTTTTTCCACTCTCTATCTCCTGATTAATAATATCACAGATGAGACATCTTTCCTTTGTATCAAAATACTTTTTTGAGTTATCCATCTCCTCCCTTACCCTCTGTGGGACTATCGGAAGGGCAATAAGCTGACTATGGGTATGCTCTAATGATGCACCAGCCACCTCTCCTTCATTTTTGAATATCAATACATATTTTAGACGATTATCTTTTTTAAGGTCAGAAATCCTAAAGTAATAAGCCCAGAGGACATCCTCAACAGCCTTTATAGGCAGTGTTGCAAGGGAGTGCAGATGTTCTGGTGTTTCAATGATGACCTCATGGGCACCTATTCCGTTAATCATATCAAAAACGCCTTCACCCCTTTTGTTTAGTTCACCGTGGATCTGAAGTGCAGGAAACTTGTTTGGCACCACCCTTAGGTTCCAGCCAGGTCCATTAACAGGGGTATTAGGTTGTCTAAATGCGAGTATCTCATTTGGCGTTGTATGCTCATTACCTGGGCAAAATGGGCAAAACCCACCAGCCCTCCTCTTTTGTAATGGTGACACAAAGTCCGTTGGTCTTTTACCCCTCTCTACCGATATAATCACCCATCTACCAGAAACAGGATCCTTTCTCAATTCAGGCATTAAAAAAAAACCTCCTCGTTTATTTTTTGATGATATATAATTATACACTTATGAAACCAACTTTTCATGTAGAAATTGTAAACGATCCCTTTGAAGACCCTGTGCTATATGTAAGGGCTATGTATCACAAGACCGCATTCTTGTTTGATTTAGGCAATATTGACTCGTTAGGCCCAGGGAAGATAAATACCATAAACAAGATCTTTGTTACACATATGCACATAGACCATTTTATAGGTTTTGATACAGTTTTGAGGTTTCTGTTAAAAAGGGATACCCCCCTTTGTATATACGGTCCTGAGGGGATAACAAATTGTATTGACGGAAAACTTAAGGGATATACATGGAATCTGATCAAAGACTACCCATTTAGATTAGAGGTTTATGAGGTTGACAGACACACTGTAAGGCAGACCAGCTTTTATGCCTCAGAGGGGTTTACCCCTATAATTCGTGAGCCAAGTCCCTTTACAAATCCTATTGTTGCGGAAAATCTTTATAGGGTAAACACATTGGTGTTGTCTCACCAGATTCCGGTGCTCGCATATAGCCTTGAAGAAAACATGCACATAAACATAAACAAACAGAAACTTATTGAGAAGAGATTAGAGGTTGGACCCTGGCTAAATACCTTAAAGAAGATGATACTTGAGGATATGCCACAAGATACAATTCTTTATGCAAATGACAGACAATTTCAACTTGGTGATCTGCTGGAAATTTGTATGATTAGTCGTGGACAGAAGATTTGTTATGTTATGGATATTTCACCCACAGATGAGAATCTACAACTTCTAAGGGATTTCTTGCAGGGTGCAGATGTGTTGTATTGCGAGGCATTCTTTAGTGATGATGATATACAAAGGGCTATGGAAAGGAATCATCTGACTGCAGGGATGGCTGGAAGGCTGGCAAGAGAGGCAGGTGTGAGGATCTTAAAGGTGATGCACTTTTCTCAGAAATACAAATCTGACCCGAATCTGCTCATAAGTGAGGCAGAGGCTGCGTTTAAGGGGTCTTGATAATCTTACTGTTTATTTAGACTGTTTAGTAAATCTGGTAGTTCGTTTATCTCATTTATGATGAAATCAGCAGATAAAAGATATTCAATGGGTCTAAAACCGTATGTTACTGCAATGGTCCTAATCCCTATTGCCTTTCCAGCCTCAATGTCGTAATTACTGTCACCTACAATTACTGTTTCATCGTGTGAGTAGTTGAGATTGTTCATAACATAAAGCAGTGGTTCTGGAGATGGTTTTTTAACCCCAATCGTATCGCTTCCAACTATCATCTCAAAAAAGTGTATCAATCCCAATCCTTTAATGATATCCCTTGACATCCCTTCCCTTTTATTAGAGACAATAGTCTTTTTATAATTGTATAGTCTTTTAAGTGTATCTTCTACATGAGGGTAAGGTTTTGTGTTGTCTAAGAGATGGTTTGTATAGTATTCAATAAACCTCTCAAGTAATGCCTCTTTTGATATACCCTCTGAGCCCTCAAGTTTTATTTTTTCAAAAAGCCTGGTGATACCTTCACCAACGATCATCTTTGTCTCTTCAACAGTGATAGGTCTCGAATTTGTCGGCTTGATTGCATAGTTTATTGCATTACACAAGTCTAATGATGTGTCGACTAATGTCCCATCCAGATCAAATATAATAAGATTGATGCTCATCGATTGTGTTTTTTCCTCCATTCCTCAGGGGACATGAGCAAGCCGTGTTTTCCCCATATCCCTTTTTTCTGTTGTTGGGCGATCTTTTGTGCCCTTGTTAATCTATCTACATACTTTACATTCGGTGGAACTGTATGAAGTACTGCATAACCGTCTAAGACCATCTGTTCATTTATAAATGTGTTATTCTTGCCCCAAAGATATGCAAGAATCCTATCATACCTGTCTTTTTTGTCTATATCGTATTCAATCTTTACGATCCAATCATTGTCACTGAGTAGTTTTTTTAGATGTCTCTTTGACCTTTTGCCCCAAGGTTCCTGATTTATCTCAGGTGAATCTATCCCAATTAATCTTACCTTTTCAGTCTTGACAAAAAAACCAAAAAAGGAGCTTGTCCTAATACTGACGGTGTCACCATCATGGACCTCAGTTACCCGGAATTGCTGCATAGAGGCGTTGGCTTGTATAGGAAGATGGATAACTAAAAATACTATAAGAAATCTCAACAATAGGTTATAATATGCACAGTAAGTCATGTGTTTTATTGTATCATAGTTTATGAAAAATGTTGTCATAATAGGATTTATGGGAACTGGTAAGACCACAGTTGGTAAGATGCTTGCTCAAAGACTTGGGTTTAATTTTTTAGACCTTGATAAAGAGATAGAGAGATCGCAAGGGATACTGATAAGGGAGATTTTTGAAATCTATGGCGAAGAGCGATTTAGGGAGATTGAGACAGAGACTATAAGGAGTTTTAAAGATAAATCTAACATGGTGATTTCTGCTGGTGGAGGGGTTGTTACAAGAGAAGAAAACATCAAGATGTTGAGAGAAAACGGGATTATCGTCTCGCTTACAGCCGAGCCCGAGGTCATCTTTGAAAGGGTTAAACACAACAAAGATAGACCTCTTTTACTGACATCAAACCCCTTTGAAACCATAAAGACCTTACTAAAAAGTAGGAGAGAATTGTATAAAAATGCAGACATTGAGATAAACACAAGTAATCTAAGCCCTTTACAAGTTGTGCAGGAGATTGTTGATGGTTTAGATAAACGGAGGAAATAAGTG
>JBDNDH010000179.1:0-4219 GCA_046719235.1 Thermodesulfovibrionales bacterium | reverse complement strand
CTCTGATTCTTCTGTGCCAAATATGCCACCTTCACCGCTGTGTGGATTTAGCCCCGAAACTGCTATCTTGGGTGATTTTATCCCAAAAAGCATGCATCCTTTTTGTGCAAGTCTTATAGTTTTAAGTATGTTATCAACATTCAATAATCTTGGAATGTCTTTTATGGCTTCGTGTATGGTGACAAGGATAACCCTCAGTGGCTCTCCATACAGCATCATTGCGTATTCATCTGTATTGGTCAATTCAGCAAGCATCTCTGTGTGACCCTTCCACCTTGAACCAGCTAAAGCTATGGACGTTTTTGATATTGGGGCGGTGACTATGGCCGACACTTCGCCTTTTAATGCGAGATTGATAGCGGTATGGATGTATGAAAGCGCTGCATCTCCGCACTGACTATCAGGTATTCCCCTTGTGAAATCCCCTTGCTTTATCTTGCCTGTTTCTAATATGTTTAGGTCCTTAGGATTCAATCGGGGATTTACGAGCATTAGTGCACTTTCTATAACGGGCATATCTCCTACGATTAAGGTATCAGAGATAGGGACCACATCATCGGTGCATAAAGCCTTTATGACGACCTCTGGTCCAATCCCTGCAGGATCACCGATCGTGATGGCTATTTTTGATCTGCTCACCATAGTTTATATTGACCTATTTATAATGATATAATCTACCCCATGCACGTAATTATAGTTGGCGCAGGAGAGGTCGGCTATCAGATAGCAAGATTTTTATCTGCAGAATCAATAGATGTAGTGGTTATCGATCGTGATTCCGATAAGCTCAAAAGGATTTCAGAGGAACTTGACGTAGCGGTAATTGATGGGGAGGGAGGAGATTCTTCTGTCCTTAAGGAGGCTGGGGCTGAAAAGGCCAACATGCTCCTTGCTGTAACAAATAGTGATGAGACAAACATGATAGCATGCCTCCTTGCAAAGGCAATGTTTTCCATCCCACGAAAGATTGCAAGGATAAGAAACCCCGACTATTACTTCAACAAAGAGATAATGAATAAGGATAACCTTGATATTGATCCTGTGATTAATCCTGAATTGGAGGCAGCAAAGGCGGTTACAAGGCTCCTTGAGGTGCCATTTGCCTCTGAGGTAGAGGACTTTGAAAATGGCTCTATCAAGGTAATTGCTGTAAAACTCGTAGAACAATCTCCACTAATTGGAAAACCATTAAAGAGTCTAAGACTAAATCTAAATACCCGTTTTCTGATAGGTTTAATAATAAGGGACGAAAAGGCTATTGTCCCTACAGGTGATGATAAATTGAAGGCTGGTGATATTGTTTACATGCCTGTGAGGAAGGTTGATATCCCAGATATAGCAATGGTATTAGCACTACCGGTCAAACCCTCAAAGGATATTATGATAATAGGAGGCGGGAAGATTGGTTATTATATTGCATCTGCGATGGAGCCAAGATCCAATGTGAAGATCATTGAAAAAAACGAGGATAGATGCAAATATCTGAGCAGGTATTTGGGGAAGTCTTTGATATTGCATGGAGACGGGGCTGACCAGAAACTCTTGGATGAGGAAAATGTCTCTGGTATGGATGTTGTAGTTGTTGTAACAAACAGCGATGAACTTAACATCATGTCTGCACTCCTTGCCAAGAAGATGGGTGCAAAAAAGACTATCTCTCTTGTAAATAGGCATGATTATATACCCCTTGCCCACAGTCTGGGATTACAATCACTACTAAGCCCAAGGCTGATAACTGCAAGTAGTATCTTGAGATATATAAGAAAGGGGGACATATTATCCCTTACTGCCATCGCAGATGCCAAGGCAGAGATTATAGAGGCACGAATAAGCAAAATCTCTCCCTTGATAGGTAAGACCTTACGAGAGTTTGATATGCCAAGATCCACACTCGTTGGCGCTATTATTCGGGATCAAAAGATATTCATCCCTACCGGTGACGACATTATAAAGCCCGATGACCGTCTTATAGTCTTTACACTCAAGGAGTCTATCAAGTCCTTAGAAAGCATCTTGATTTGATACCCAAATGAATATAAGACTAATCATCCATATCCTTTCCATTGCAACCATATTTATTGGTGGCTTAATGTTACTGCCTATACTTATATCTATAGTTTACAAAGGTGATGATATATACGCCCTGACGCTTTCCATGGGTATAACCCTGTCTTTTGGATTTATGGGTTTTTTGCTATCAAGGTCTTCTATCAAAGAGGAGATTAGGCATCGCGAGGCTTTTGTGATAGTAACATTGACATGGCTAACGGTCACCTTTTTTGGTTCTCTACCTTACATCTTTAGTGGGGTTTTGGACTCACTTACAGATGCCTACTTTGAATCAATGTCTGGATTCACAACCACTGGTGCATCTGTGATAAAGGATGTTGAGAAGGTTCCATTTGGGGTGCTCTTTTGGAGGAGTTTAACCCAGTGGGTGGGAGGAATGGGTATTATAGTGTTTGCCCTTGCGATACTTCCGATGATCGGTGGTGGGGGAATGCAATTATTTAAGGCTGAGGTGCCAGAGATCAGTGTTGACAAATTGAGACCAAGGATCATAGACACAGCAAAGGCACTTTGGCTTATATATGTGGGCATAACCGTTAGTGCTGCTATTGTTTATTATATTGGAGGTATGGGTGTTTTTGATGCTGTTAATCATGCCTTTACCACCCTTGCAACAGGTGGATTTTCAACAAAGAATGAAAGCCTCGCATTTTTTAAAAATCCTTTTTTGGAGTATTCCACATCATTTTTTATGTTTCTTGCCGGTATAAACTACTCTTTGTATTTTGGTCTCCTTAGGGGTAAACATAAGAGGCTATTAACAAACAACGAATTCAAGTTTTATCTTTTTGTCACCATCTTTATGACATTCTGTATCGCCACAGACCTGTACTTTACTAAGGATATGTCAGTTGAGCAATCTTTAAGGTTTTCATTCTTTCAGGTGACATCTCTTATGACAACAACTGGTTATGCAACTGCAGACTTTGAGAAGTGGTCATCATTTGCACTCGTTCTAATGCTTGTCTGTATGCTTTTTGGTGGTATGATCGGCTCTACCGCAGGGGGTGTAAAACAGGTAAGGATATTGCTTATCCTCAAACAAGGTTATCGTGAGATATATCAACTCATACACCCACATGCAGTCACAAGCATAAAGTTAGACGAGAAATTCCTTACCAAAGAGGTGCTTGGCAGCATCTGGGGATTTGTTTTTTTGTTTTTGGCAATGTGTGTGATTGCATCTGCAGGTGTGGCGTTGTGTGGTGTTGATCTCATTACATCCTTCACAACGGTTTTATCGGCGATGAGTAATGTTGGTCCTGCCTTAGGGGAGGCTGGGCCATCTGAAAACTATTCTAATATTCCATCAACGGGAAAATGGATACTGACATTTTGTATGTTATTAGGGAGGCTTGAGGTTTACACTGTGTTGATATTATTGGTGCCAAATTTCTGGAGGAAGTAACCTAAACATATATTGAAAGTGAGTTATTATTCTGCTCCTTTTGTATAAAATCCTTGAATACCTTCCGTGATTCTTCAAATTTCTCTATGTGTATTGCCTTTGCAGCGATCACATAGTCTTGGAAGGATGGACCTGCCGGAGACAGTGCCGCCCTCTTTACCAGTCTCATCTTTTCAATAACATGCTCATAAGAGCCAGTTACCGTCATGTCAATGTTTACTCCGCCTGCTACCGCATAAAGACCACCATCAGGTCCTCTTCTGTAATCATATGTGGCTGCACCAGAGTGTGCACCACCTGCAACCATATGTGAAAGTTCGTGGTTTCTTACAGTGGTTTCAACACTCTCAAGCATCTCTATCATGCCTGTTGAATCTTGATTTTTTAACATCCCAGACCTTAAGGTTGCCTGTCCACCAGATACTGAAGGCATGGTCTCTTTGGACAGCAGTGGCAGGTTCTCTTTTGATAATAGAGGTAATTGCTGCTTTGACAATAGTGGTAGATATTGTTTTGACAACAATGGGAGATACTGTTGAGATAAAAGATTTGCCTGAACCTTCATGATTTATAAATATATATTAATCAAAAAAGTCTTTTCAAGTAATAAAAAAGTCCCATTTAAAACTGGGAAAAACAGCCCAAAAAATCAGACATGCGGTGTTATATCTTTTTTGAATATATGCGATATTTCTTATACAGCACCCCTCCAAAGAGTTCTGCAAGATTTATTGTATCGGT
>JBDNDH010000178.1:0-4221 GCA_046719235.1 Thermodesulfovibrionales bacterium | reverse complement strand
GGTGTCATTTATACCCATCTCCATCGCAGGGATTGGACTAAGGGAAGGGGCATTTGTCTTTTTCTTTGGGATTATTGGTATACCATCTGATGAGTCTTTAACGCTCTCAATACTATGGTTTTTATCTACCTGTACTGCAAGCCTTGTGGGGCTTTTTGAATACATCAGGATAAAGGATAGATAACACATTCAAAAAAAATACTTGACAAAATCTTTTTTCTCTGATAAGCTACACAGGTTTTTTCTTTAAAAAGGTAATTAATTCTTGAAATGGAGGTAAGGTGCCAACAATAGCACAGTTAGTTAGAAAGGGTCGGAAGCAGATTACGAAAAAGACGAAAAGCCCTGCCCTCACAAACTGCCCTCAACGCAGAGGTGTATGTGTGAGAGTTTATACCACCACACCAAAGAAGCCAAACTCTGCATTAAGGAAGGTAGCAAGGGTGAGGCTTACAAATGGGATGGAGGTTACAGCCTACATACCTGGCGTTGGCCATAACCTGCAAGAACACTCAATAGTGTTGATCAGGGGTGGAAGAGTCAAGGATCTTCCGGGAGTGAGATATCACATACTCAGAGGCACATTGGATTGTGCTGGAGTTGTGAACAGAAAGCAGGGAAGATCAAAATACGGCGCCAAGCGTCCTAAGTAGTATTTATTTCACTATTATATATTAAAAACAAACTAAAAAATCGGGGTATTCTTTTATGCCAAGAAGAAGAGTTGCAGAGAAAAGGGAAGTGTTGCCTGATCCCAAGTATAACAGCAGGCTTGTAAATAGGTTTATTTCTCTCATTATCAGGGATGGAGAGAAATCTATTGCAGAGGGAATCTTTTACGGTGCATTGGACATCATAAAAGAGAAGACCAACAATGACCCTATCAAGGTTCTGAAGGCTGCAATAGAGAATGTTAAGCCAGTATTAGAGGTTAAGCCAAGGAGGGTTGGTGGTGCTACCTATCAGGTGCCAGTAGAGGTCAAACCTCAGAGGAAAACCGCATTAGCGCTAAGGTGGGTTGTGACCTATGCAAGACAAAGGAAAGAAAAGACTATGAAAGAAAGGCTTGCAGGTGAGCTCCTCGATGCCTTCAACAACACTGGCTCTTCCATAAAAAAGAAAGAAGACACGCATAAGATGGCAGAGGCAAACAGGGCTTTTGCTCATTACAGGTGGTAAAAGGGATGTCAAGATTTCCATTAGATAAAACCCGCAATATAGGTATAATGGCCCATATAGATGCGGGTAAGACAACTACAACCGAGCGGATACTCTATTATACGGGTGTCACCTATAAGATTGGTGAGGTCCACGAAGGAACGGCAGTGATGGATTGGATGCCTCAAGAGCAGGAGAGGGGTATCACCATCACATCAGCTGCAACAACGTGTTTCTGGAATGACCACAGGATAAACATAATAGATACTCCCGGTCATGTGGATTTTACTATAGAGGTAGAAAGATCCTTGAGGGTGCTTGACGGTGCGGTTGCGGTCTTTGATGCAGTGGCAGGTGTTGAGCCACAATCAGAGACTGTATGGAGACAGGCAAACAAATATGGCGTACCTCGTATTGCCTTTATGAACAAGATGGATAGGGTTGGAGCAGATTTTTTACAAGCAGTTGAAACGATGGTTGAAAAGCTGGGTGCAAATCCTGTAATAATCCAACTACCCATTGGTAAAGAGGACAGATTTAGGGGTCCTATAGACCTTGTAAAGATGAAGGCCTATTACTTCGATGATGAAACGCTTGGTGCGAAGTATATAGAGGGGGATATACCGTCAGAACTATTAGAAGAGGCTAAAAGATACAGGGAAAAATTGCTTGAGGCTATATCAGATGTTGATGATTCAATCATGAACAAGTATCTTGAGGGTGAGCAGATTACAGAATCTGAGATAAAGGCAGCGTTGCGGAAAGGTACTATTAGTATGCAACTTACACCTGTTCTTTGCGGTTCTGCATTCAAAAATAAAGGTGTGCAGATTTTATTAGATGCTATTGTGGATTATCTGCCCTCTCCATTGGATATACCCCCAATCAAAGGGATAAGCCCAGCGGATGGTTCTGAATTGGTTAGACATCCAAGGGATGACGAGCCATTTTCTGCCTTAGCCTTTAAGATTATGACAGACCCATTCGTAGGGCAGTTGACATTTATAAGGGTTTATTCAGGGGTATTAAATGCAGGTTCGTATATATATAACTCCTCAAAAGATGTTAAAGAGAGGATAGGCAGACTTCTAAAGATGCACGCAAATAAGAGGGAAGAGATAAAAGATATCAGGGCAGGAGATATTGCGGCTATCGTTGGATTAAAACAGACCCTTACGGGTGATACCTTGTGTGATGATTCAAATCCTATTATCCTTGAGTCTATGGAATTCCCCGAACCTGTTATCTCCGTTGCAATAGAGCCAAAAACTAAGGCAGACCAGGAAAAACTCTCAATATCACTCTCAAAGCTTGCCCAAGAAGACCCTTCCTTCAAGATCTCATTCAATGAAGATACTGGACAAACCATCATTTCTGGTATGGGGGAGTTGCATTTAGAGATAATAGTTGACAGGTTGATGAGGGAATTCAAGGTTGGTGCTAATGTTGGAAAACCTCAGGTTGCATACAAGGAGACAATAAAGGGCTCATCGAAGATTGAGGGTAAATTTGTCCGTCAGTCAGGGGGTCGGGGGCAATATGGTCATGTATGGCTTGAAATAGAGCCACTTGAAAGGGGTAGTGGTTTTGAGTTTGTAAATAAAATAGTTGGAGGGGTTATACCTAAGGAGTATATACCAGCAGTAGAAAAGGGTATAAGAGAGGCAATGGATGGTGGTGTATTGGCAGGATATCCTGTAGTAGATGTAAGGGTATCTCTTTTTGATGGATCTTACCATGAGGTTGACTCATCAGAAATGGCTTTTAAGATAGCAGGTTCTATGGCATTTAAAGAAGGAGCCAAGAAATGTCAACTGGTTCTTTTAGAGCCTATTATGAGTGTTGAGGTAGTAACACCAGATGAATACATGGGAGATGTCATAGGTGATATCAATTCAAGGAGAGGGAAGATTCAGACAATGGACAAGAGGGGGAATGCTCAGGTGATCAGGGCGATGGTGCCACTTGCTGAGATGTTTGGTTATGCAACTGACCTGAGGTCAAAGACGCAGGGTAGGGCTACCTACACGATGCAGTTTGACCATTACGATGAGACCCCAAAGAATATAATGGAAACGATCGTGGCTAAATACAAAGGCGAATAAATACTTTTTAAGATATAAAGATTAAAAAAAGGAGGCAATTGAAATGGGAAAGGCTAAATTTGAGAGGACGAAGCCGCATGTAAATGTAGGGACGATAGGGCATGTAGATCATGGCAAGACGACATTGACGGCAGCGATAACGAAGGTATTAGCGATAAAGGGGTTGGCGCAATTCAGGGCATATGATCAGATAGACAATGCGCCTGAGGAGAAGGCGAGGGGCATAACGATAGCGACGGCGCATGTAGAGTATGAGACGGACAAGAGGCACTATGCGCATGTAGACTGTCCTGGTCATGCTGACTATGTAAAGAACATGATAACAGGTGCGGCGCAGATGGATGGAGCGATATTGGTGGTGAGTGCGGCAGATGGGCCGATGCCGCAGACGAGGGAGCACATATTATTGGCGAGGCAGGTAGGGGTACCTTATATAGTGGTATTTATGAACAAGGTAGACATGGTAGATGATCCTGAGTTATTGGATTTAGTTGAGTTAGAGGTAAGGGAGTTATTGAGCAAGTATGGATTTCCTGGCAATGACATACCGATAGTGAAGGGCAGTGCGTTGAAGGCGATGGAGAGCAGTAGTAATGATTTTAATGCCCCTGAGTTCAAGTGTATATTGGAGTTAATGGATGCGGTGGATGCGTATGTGCCGACGCCTGAGAGGCCGATAGACAAGCCCTTTTTGATGCCGATAGAGGATGTATTTAGCATATCTGGTAGGGGGACGGTAGTAACAGGAAGGGTAGAGAGGGGAGTAATCAAGGTAGGAGAGGAAGTAGAGATAGTAGGATTTAGGGAGACGAGGAAGACGGTAGCGACAGGGGTAGAGATGTTTAGGAAGTTATTGGATGAAGGCAGGGCAGGAGATAATATAGGAGTATTGTTGAGGGGTATAGGTAAGGATGAGGTAGAGAGGGGTATGGTGTTGGCGAAGCCTGGTAGCATAACG
>JBDNDH010000177.1:0-4241 GCA_046719235.1 Thermodesulfovibrionales bacterium | reverse complement strand
GATGTGATAGACAGGATATGGGCATCTGCAGACAGATTTTCTCTATTTAGTCTCAAAGAGACCACAAAAGAGGCTGTATCTATGGCAAAGGATATCCTTAAGACAACAGAGGTAATTCACCTTGCAATAAAGATGCTTAAGGAAAAGAAGTATTCAATCGTTCAAGAATACTGCGTGGAGATAAACCGCCTTGAAAACAAGATAGATAAAACATACAGAGATGCCCTTGCAAAACTCTTCGACGAATCAAAAGATGCCATATACATCATCAAGTGGAAGGAGATATACGAACATCTTGAAGAGGCATCAGATAGGTGTGAGGATGTGGCAAATGTGCTTGAGACGATAATTATAAAATATGCTTAGAATACTGTTCCTCACACATCCATATCCAAATTATGTCCCAGATCTGCTCCTTCATGGGTTGAGAAAACTCCTCGGTGAAAGGGTTATAGATTATCCTCGTAAGGAATGTCTGTATAAGGGGTTCTTAGGCACTGGTGTATCTGATGAGAGCCAACTCTTGAAGGGTTGGTTTCCAAAGGATGATAACATCGATAGAGAGGATATAGATAAAAAGATTCAGAAAGGCTTTTTTACCTATGTACTCTGTGACCTAAGGGCTATCAATACTGTATTAGGTGGCAATTTAGACATCCCAAAAGACCTTTGTTTCGCAATAATTGATGGTGAAGATACGCGTCAGAGAATACCATTAGGCAATTATTTAGTCTTTCAGAGAGAGACTGATGGTTCAGACTACTCCATCCCACTACAGATGTCTATGCCCGAAGATGTGCTTAACATAATCAGAAATTTCGATAATGTTGAAAAGAGGTATTCAGTATGTTTTCTCGGTAGTGCAGCCCACATGTCAGACGATAGGATCTCATACATCACCGCTATCAAAGAGAGATACAGCGATGCCCTATTAAACCTTACCCATATCCCAACACCACAAAATCCTATGCCTCAAGGGAGGTTGGGGAGAATTGATTATTACACAGCACTTCAGAGTTGTAAGGTGGTATTAAACCTAAAAGGTGCAGGATACGACACATTTAGATATTGGGAAAACTGTTCAACCCTATCCGTTCATCTTTCGCAAAATACACCATTACTTATCCCTAATGACTTCATAGAAGGTCAACACATCTTAAGATTTTCAACTGTTAGAGAGATGATTGACAAGATAGACATGGTGCTACAAGACAAGATAAACTCAACAGACATGGTTCAGAATTGCAGAAACCATCTCTTAAAATACCATCTGACCACTAAAAGGGCAGAATATGTCCTAAAAAAATTAAAAGAGGTCTTTGGATAAAGATAGTCTCTGCTCGTCAAAAACTGAAAAGGTTAAAATCATAAATCTCTAACATATTTCCATCTATAAAAGTGATAAGATATCCCCTATACAATGTCCGAGGTTAAGATCACAGAAAGAAGTCACAGGAGCATAATGGCTGTCTTATTTTTAGGCACGGTTACTGTCATCTCCGATATCTATGTAGCCCAGCCAATACTTCCAGAGTTAAGCAAGGTCTTTTCAGTAGGTCCAAAGACTGCAAGTCTGGCTGTTTCTGTAAACATCATTGCCTTGTCAATAGCCCTACTCTTTTATGGCCCTCTTTCAGACCTAAAAGGTCGCAAACAGGTAATGTCTTTTTCTGCTCTCCTGCTTCCTATACCAACAGTATTGATAGTATTTGTAGATGATTTTAATCTTTTTCTGTTGATGAGGGCACTTCAGGGCATATTTGCAGGTGGCATTGCGTCTATCGCAATAGCCTATATAAATGAAGAATTTCCCTCTGATCTGAGGGGAAAGACCATTGGGATATACATAGGTGCAATGATTACATCAGGGCTCACAGGTAGATTAGGAGGAGGGCTACTGACCGCATACATGGGATACAAAGCCATGTTTCTCTGCTTTGCTATCCTAAATCTTATTGGCGCAATACTTATATCCTTATATCTACCTGCATCAAAAAGGTTTATTGCAAATAGCGATATCATATCATCGCTTAAGGGTATGAGTGAACACTTTAGCAACAGATACCTTGTAGGTGCCTTCATTATTGCGTTTTTGCTGTTTTTCACATTTACAGGCGGATTCACCTATATCACCTTTCACTTAAGTGATGAACCGTTTAATCTAAGCACAACAGAGATAAGCCTTATCTTTCTTGTATATGTTAGTGGCTTTTTGTCACCACTGGCAGGTTCTCTATCGGCAAGACAAGGCAGACAAAGGATAATAATGCTCGGACTCATAACTGCCATGTTAGGTATTTGCTTAACATTAATCAATAACATCCTATTTGTCATATCCGGCCTCTTTTTGCTTGCATCTGGTTTATTTATTACACAACCATCGGCAAATGCCTTGATAGGCGATAAGGCAATAAGAAATTTAGGGTCTGCAACCTCTCTTTATCTCTTTTTCTATTACATAGGTGGAGGTATTGGTGCATGGATGCCAGGTATTATCTGGAATACATGGGGATGGTACGGCGTAGCAGTACTGTTTATTATTGCATTAATACTGGCAATGCTCAGCGCTACCATACTCTGCAGGTCAAGGATACAGTGAATTGTCTTTTAAATCCAAATACAAAGATCCAATCAAACGCCACTATAATGCATAATTTTATAAAAAAACAAAATTAAGTTTATCGATTACATATTTCTCTAATCGATCCTTAGGCTCTCCAATAATAGACTTGAGATGTCATGAAGTTATTCTTTAATATATTAGTCAAAATTAATATATAAATAGGAGAGCACTATGAACAACTGTATGAAATGTGATATAGTCTCAAGGATAGAAAATCAAAAACAAGATTTGTATGTATCTACCGACGAGCCTTTTATACTGCATAAGATTGCTACGATACTCAAAAAATCCAACATCACCATCAAAGACCTTACAGATACACTCTTTATTAAAAATGTGAATTTTAACGACTTTATAAATACACTATACGCAGCAAGTGATTTTACCAATTTAGAAAAGAAAAAGATTCTAATACTACCTCTGAATCCAGACGAAGGATTAATTCCACAGCATCTTTTTTCAGCAAAGACACTAACAGCATGGTATGAGTTGGTAAATTCAAAAGACCTTATCGATGTCATAAAAAATCGTTCTATTACAACATTTTTCCAGCCAATATTCACAGCAGAAAAGGCAAAACTCTTCGCCTTTGAGGCCCTCTCACGAGGCATTGCTGAAAATGGCAGTCTTATACCCCCTTTAGACCTTTTCAAAAAGGCAGATATAGTTGGTCTGCAATTTGCCCTTGATAAACTTACAAGAGAGGTATCTATCGAAAATGCCAAAGCCAAAGGTCTCACCGATTACAAGGTATTCATAAATTTTCTGCCTACCGCGATATATAATCCAAACGAGTGTTTAAACACTACTATCGCGACAGCCAGAAAGGCTGGCATCAATCCTAAGAACCTTGTGTTTGAGGTCATCGAATCAGAGCGTATAAAGGATATCCAACACTTAAAATCTATACTAAGTTACTATAGGTCAATGGGCTTTATGACCGCCCTCGATGACTTTGGTAGTGGCTATTCTTCTTTAAAGATGCTTGATATCCTTGACCCTGACTTTATAAAAATAGATATGCACTTTATCAAGGGGATAAATAAAGACAACTTTAAAAAATCTGTCATTCAGGCAATAGTCTCTCTGGCAAAGGATAAGAATATAAAAACCATTGCTGAAGGGATTGAAAACTACGATGAATATTTAGCGATAGCGGAATTGGGTGTTAATCTGGTGCAGGGATACTTCTTTGCAAGACCAAGCCCCGATGTCAACCCTGCTACCTATCAACCAAACTTTAAGCCTTACTCTAAGGAATAACACTGATGAACACCGCAACGCTACTAACAAGGTGTCTTGAGAATGAGGGTGTAAGTTTTTGTTTTGGTTTACCAGGGGAAGAAAATCTTGAGTTGTTAAATTCACTTTCACAATCAGGCATCAAAACTATCATCACACGGGATGAAAGAGGTGCTGCCTTCATGGCAAATGCCTATGGTAGATTTACTTGCAAACCCGGTGTCTGTTTTTCCACATTGGGACCTGGTGCCACAAATCTCGTAACTGGCATTGCTGATGCTCAACTTGATTTTGCACCTCTTGTTGCAATCACCGCTCAAGCATCTTCAATGAGGAGACACAAGGAATCTCATCAATACATAGACATACTCTCAAT
>JBDNDH010000176.1:0-4252 GCA_046719235.1 Thermodesulfovibrionales bacterium | reverse complement strand
TGGGCATTGCTATAATCTCTGGCACGGTGTAACTGTGTAGTGACTTTACCCTTTCAGAAAGGGGCTCAAAGAGCCCCTCTTTTGTCTTTGCTATCATCAATACCTCTTTGTCGTCTTCAATCTTTCCCTGCCATGAGTATATAGACCTTATGTCTTTGACAATATTTACACAACCACACAGCCTTTCTTGCACAAGTGTCTTGGCTATACTTACTGCCTCTTGCTCATTTGGGGCTGTGATATAGACAACTATTGCTTTGCTCATGTTTAGTCCTCTTTTTCTTCTGATTTTTGTTTTGCCCTTTCAGCGATAATCTTTTGGGCAATGTGGGATGGAACCTCTTCATAAACGGCAAATTCCATTGAATAAAGCCCTCTACCTGCTGTCATGCCTTGTAACTGGTTTGCATAGGTTAGCATCTCTGCCATCGGCACAAGACATAGGATCTTTTGGTTACCACCTGCCTGCGGCTCAACACCCTGCACCTTCCCCCTTCTTGAGTTTAAATCTCCAATGACTGCACCCAGAAACTCCTCAGGGATAATTACCTCCACCTTCATAACAGGTTCAAGTAAGACAGGTTTAGCATCCATAAAGCACTTCTTTAGTGCCATTGAACCTGCAATCTTAAATGCCATTTCCGATGAGTCAACGGTGTGGTATGAACCATCGTATAGGGTTACCTTCATATCGACGATAGGATAGCCTGCCAGTATGCCCTCCTTCATGGTTTCAACGATGCCCTTTTCTACTGCAGGTCTATATTGCTGTGGTATAACTCCACCTACTATCTTATCAACAAACTCATAACCTCCGCCTCGAGGCAGTGGCTCTATCTCAATCCAACAATCGCCGTATTGTCCTCTACCTCCAGATTGCTTTTTATACTTGCCTTGAGCCTTAGCCGATACCCTAATAGTCTCACGATATGGAATCTTGGGTGTCTTCATCACGACCTCAACACCAAACTTCCTTTTCAGCTTCTCTAATGCCACTTCAAGATGCACCTGTCCCATACCTGATAGTATCATCTCCTTTGACTCTTCATCCCTTGTGAAATGTAACGTTTGGTCTTCCTCAAGTATCCTGTTTAATCCGAGACTCACCTTTTCCTCATCTCCTTTTGTCTTAGGAGCAATAGCGTAAGAGATAAGGGGGTCAGCAAATTTAACTGGGGGTAGTTTGATTGGGTGGTGTTCCTCACACAGTGTGTCGCCAACATTGGTCTCTTTGAGTTTAACAACTGCCGCAATCTCACCAGGACCAACCGATTGAGCAGGCACCTGCTTTTTACCGATTAGATAAAAGATTGAACCAACCCTCTCCTTGTTGCCTGTGGTAGCATTTATAACCACCGAGTCTGACTTCATAACTCCAGAAAACACCCTAAATATTGAGAGTTTGCCTGCGAAGGGGTCAGCAACCGTCTTAAAGACATATGCACACAGTGGTTCATTTTCCCTTGGATGTCGCTCGACCTCCTTGCCGTCTTTGGCATTTATCCCGACTATTGGTGAAATTAGAGCCTTTTCCTCTGGGGATGGGAGGCATAATAGGACATAGTCCATTAAGTGTCTGACGCCGATGTTTGCTGATGCCACGCCACAACATACAGGTATAAATCTCCTCGTGATGGATGCCTGTTTTATGCCATTTAGTATCTCGTCTCTGGTCAAGTCTGTGCCTTCAAGATACTTCTCTAATAGATTATCATCAGCCTCTGCAACCTTTTCCACCAGTTTTTTTCTGTATTTCTCAACGGTGTCGCTCATCTCTGATGGGATTTCAATCTCTGAGTTGCTTGACTTATCGGCAGAATATGCCTTTAGGTCTATAAGGTCAATGATACCCCTGAAGGTTTCTCCCTCGCCAATAGGTATATTTAGGGGTATCGCCTCGTTTTCAAATGATTTCTCAAGTTCATCTAATACGAGATAAAACTTCGCAGACTCTTTATCTAATTTATTGATAAAGACTATTCTTGGCACCTCAAATTCACAGGCATACCTCCAGACCTTTTCAGTCTCTGCCTTTACGCCTGATAGAGCGCTAACGATAACTACTGCACCATCAACTGCCCTCAAACACCCCCTCGTGTCCTCTATGAAGTTTACAAAACCAGGGGTATCAACAATGTTGACCCTTACCTTCTGCCAATCAAAAAAGGCAATAGACGAACTTATCGTTATCTTCCTTGCCACCTCTTCTGGCTCATAATCCATTGTTGTGTTGCCAGCCTCGGTCGTTCCGATTCTATCAATTACTCCTGCATTAAAAAGAATCGCCTCAGAAAGTGTTGTTTTACCAGCACCGCTGTGAGCAATCACTGCTACATTTCTAATCTGGTTTGGGCTTATCCTTGACATACCCTAACTTCCTCCTTGTTCTTTTAGCGTTGATGTGAATCTATTCAATTATCTCTGTAATCACAGGTGTATTTTTTGGTAGTTTTGAAAATCTATTTAATACCAGTTTTATTAACACAAAACTAAGTATAAGCAGCAAAAAACCCGCAAGGGCTGAAACTGCCTCTGGATCTTTCGAAGGTAGTAGTGGGCTGATGATATTTTTGCCAATAACAGCACCTACTACTAAGAATAATGCTGGTATGAGATATACGACAATCGTCCCCTTGAGAAAGGTAAATGAACGAAAGGCGATCTTTACCGTATCGCCTTGCTTGGCTCCTATCTCGTTTATCGCCTCAATACCCCCTTGATCGCTACCTATGGTATTGCATAGTGATGCCCCTGGACATGATTCACATCCTCCCTTTTTTTCTACTATTACTAACGCCCTCTGCCCCCTTATCTCTTTAACCGTTCCAACCTCTTCCAAGTATGCTACTCACCACCCTTGAGGAGTTTATATTCTATGCTGTCAACGAGTGCCTGCCATGATGCCTCTATTATATTCTCTGAGACACCCACTGTTCCCCACCTGCCTGTATCATCACCGGATTCAATTAATACCCTGACCTTTGCAGAAGTGCCTTTTCCTGCCGTAAGAACCCTCACCTTATAATCGTGAAGTTTTACAGACCTTAGTTGAGGATAAAACTTTTCAAGAGCCTTTCTTAATGCGTTATCAAGGGCATTGACCGGACCGTTGCCAGTTGCTGCGGTGTGCTCTGTGGTCTTTCCCACCTTTACCATAATGGTCGCCTCTGTGAATGGTTCTTCCTTTTCCCTCCTACGCTCCGCAATTACCCTAAAGCCAATTAAATCAAAAAATCTCCTATGTATCCCAAGCTCCTTTTTAAGTAAGAGCTCAAATGATGCATCGGCACCTTCAAACTGGAAGCCCTGATGTTCCAATTCCTTGAGTTTATCAAGAATGCCCTGGAGCTCGTGTGAATCTGGCTTTAGACTGATGCCAAACTCCTCTGCCTTACGCAGTATATTACTCCTACCAGCTAAGTCAGAGACCAAAACCCTTTGAGAATTACCTACCAGTTCAGGTTTTATATGCTCGTATGTGCCAGCATGTCTTCTTACTGCACTTACGTGTATGCCACCTTTATGTGCAAATGCACTATCACCAACAAAGGGTTGTCTCTTGAAGTGTCTAAGGTTTGCTATCTCGTTGACATACCTTGATACATCCCTTAGTTTCATCAACTGCTCTTGTGTGATGCAGTCAAGTCCAAACTTTAACTGAAGATTGGGGATCACAGAACACAGGTTGGCGTTGCCACATCGTTCTCCAATGCCATTTATAGTACCTTGCACCTGTATAGCACCCATCTCTACGGCAATAATGGAATTTGCTACAGCACATTCTGAGTCGTTATGACAGTGAATGCCTATGGGGGTATTGATTACCTCCCTTACTTTCTTACAGATCTCGGCTATCTGAGATGGCATGGTGCCCCCGTTTGTGTCACATAGTATTATCCTATCGGCACCTGCAGACTCTGCAACCTTTAGACACTTGATGGCAAACTCAGGATTGTGTTTATAACCATCAAAGAAATGTTCTGCATCAAAGAATACCATCTCTGCAAACTTCTTGAGATAACTCAGAGAGTTGTGGATTATTACAAGGTTATTATCAAGGGGTATCCTCAATGCCTCTCTCACATGAAAGTCCCAAGTCTTGCCAAAGATTGTTATAACCCTTGCTTGTGATTCAATAAGCGCCTTTATGTTTGAGTCATCTTCAACCTTGATCCTTGGTTTATGGGTACTCCCAAAGGCTGTTATAGTGGCATTTGTGAGTTTGATCTTCTTTGCTTTTTTAAAGTATTCT
>JBDNDH010000175.1:0-4253 GCA_046719235.1 Thermodesulfovibrionales bacterium | reverse complement strand
CATCTTTTTATGGTGGTACGAGGCGGTTCTCATTACCACACCTAAGGATAAGCCGAGAGAACGATATATGAAGTCTGGGAGCAACCTTGAGAAGGTTATATTAAGTGGTGCGCCTGTGGTCACTGCTGAGCTAGGTCCGCCTGTAAGTGCAGACCCAGCCCCTGTTTTACAAAAGGCTCAGCTCTTAAAGGGTTTTTGTGATGCTGTTAACATTACTGATTGCCAGACTGCAATAGTGAGATTATCAAGTATTGCAGGGGCAATATTGGTAATGAAAGAGGGATTAGAGCCTGTAATACAGATGACATGTAGAGACAGAAACAGGATTGCCATTCAGTCAGACCTCTTGGGGGCCTATGCACTTGGCATAAGGAACTGTCTGTGTATCGCTGGTGACCACCAGAGGTTTAGTGCTGTGGGCAGGTTTAAGGGACACCCCGGTGCAAAAAATGTGTATGACATAGATACATGTCAGATGGTAGGAATCCTCAAAAAGATGCGCGAAGAGGGCTTACAGGAAGGTGGAGACAAGATAGAGTATCCGCCAAGGTTTTTTATCGGGGCGACATGGACACCCACTGCCGAGCCATTGGACTTCAGGCCTATAAATCTCAAGAAGAAGATACAATCTGGTGCAGATTTCATACAAACACAAGGTATTTTTCATATTGATCTATTTAAACATCAGATGCAAAGGATCAGGGCTATGGGATTACATGAAAAGGCGGCAATACTTGCTGGCATTATAGTCCCTCGCTCATTGAGTATGCTAAAGTATATGTCGTCATCTGTGCCAGGCATCTTGATACCAGAGAGATTTCTAAAAAGGATGGCTGATGTAAAGGAAAAGGCAGGTGCCGATAAGGATGAAGTAAAGACAAGACAGGAAGAAGAAGGCATAAAGATAGCCGTTGAACTTGTTCATCAGGTGCTTGATATAGAAGGTGTAAGGGGCATACATATACAATCAATATCATGGGAAAAGGCAGTTGGTCGTATTGTAAAAACAGTGGGTTTATACCCAAGACCAGAAATTAAAAGTTAGGAGGCAGTAAGATGGCAACTGCTAAAAAGGTTTTTAAATGGACTGGTATAGGATCGGATGGTAGCCAAAGGACAGGCGAGTTATCAGCCAATAGCAAAGACGAGGTGATGGCAACATTAAGGAAGATGCGAATAAACCCTAAGGAGATAAAAGAGGTAGGCGCTGGAGGGTTATTAAAAAAGAAGAAGGGCAAGATTACAGAAAGGGATCTGGTGATATTTACTCGTCAGTTTGCTACTATGTTTAATTCTGGAATACCCATTGTGCAAGGGCTTGATATACTCTCAAAACAGAGCGAAAACAAGGCAATGGCCGATGTAGTGGCGCAGGTAAAGGCTGATGTTGAGACTGGTATGACGCTTGCCGATGCCATGAGAAAACACCCTAAGTTGTTTGATGACCTTTATGTAAACCTTGTAGCCGCAGGTGAAACTGGCGGTGTCCTTGATGATGTCCTCCTGAGACTGGCTGTTTATATAGAAAAGTCTATGAAGCTAAAAAAGAAGGTCAAGGGGGCTATGATATACCCCGCAATAGTTATATCAGTGGCTGTATTGGTCATAGCAATAATAATGATATTTGTTATCCCCATATTTGCAAAGATATTTACCGAGATGGGGGCTCAACTTCCTGCACCCACAAGGTCTGTCATCTGGTTGAGTAATTTTCTTGGCGGTATCGGAGGGTTGATGTTATTTGGTGGTTTAGTAGTTTTTATCTTTCTCTTCAAGAAGTATAGAGCAACTGAAGGGGGAAAGAAAAAGACAGACCAGATGTTTTTAAAGCTACCAATCGTTGGAGACCTCATAAGGAAGGTGGCGATTGCGAGGTTTACGAGGACATTGGGAACCCTGTTAAACAGCGGCGTGCCGATACTCGATGGACTTGATGTCTGTGCCAAGTCTTCAGGCAATAAGGTGGTTGAAGAGACTGTATATGAAGTAAAAAAAGAGGTATCTGCTGGTAAGACTGTCGCAGAACCCTTAGCAAAATCTGACATATTCCCGTCTATGGTTGTGCAGATGATAAGTGTGGGAGAGTCAACAGGTGCATTAGACCAGATGCTTATAAAGATTGCAGACTTTTACGATGATGAGGTTGACAATGCTGTTGCTAACTTAACCACCATGCTTGAGCCAATGCTGATGGTATTTCTTGGCACAACTATCGGTTATATTGTTGTGGCACTATACCTGCCTATATTTAAGATGGGTGAGGTAATTGGTGGTAAGTAGTCTATAATGCGATAGTTTATGTGAGACCCCTCTGTCTTATCTTGGTCAGAGGGGTTAATTTTATCTACATACAGACAGGAGGCTTGAAAGGGATGTCAATTGATGTTTCAAAACTCTCAGGTAGGGCAGACTGGGAGATTGCAGAGGCTGCAGAAAAGGAGATGAGACCCATATCAGAGATTGCCCAGAGGGCTGGTTTGCACGACAGGGAGATAATCCCCTATGGACATTACATAGCAAAGGTAGATTACAAAGGGGTTTTAGAGCGTCTCAAAGAAAGGCAAAACGGCAAATACATAATAGTCACTGCCATAACCCCCACCCCCTTAGGTGAAGGCAAATCAACCACCACTATTGGGTTGACGCAAGGTTTAGGTAAGAGAAACAAGAATGTAATTGCAGCAATCAGACAGCCTTCAGGCGGTCCTACTATGAATATTAAAGGTTCTGCGGCAGGTGGTGGCATGTCCCAGTGTATCCCTCTTGCACAGTTTTCATTGGGGCTTACCGGAGACATTAATGCCATAATGAACGCCCACAATCTCGCAATGGTTGCGCTTACATCAAGGATGCAACATGAGTTTAACTACAATGATGACCAACTTTCTAAGAGGAATCTAAAGAGACTAAATATAGACCCCCACAATGTGCAGATGAGATGGGTGATTGACTTTTGCGCACAATCATTAAGGGACATCATTATTGGTATAGGCGGGAAAAACAACGGATTTATGATGAAATCTGGTTTTGCCATAGCAGTTTCATCAGAGTTAATGGCGATATTGTCGATATCCAAAGACCTTAAGGACATGAGGGAGAGGATAGGAAAGATCATAGTGGCATATGATAAATCTGGTAGTCCTATTACCACATCAGATCTTGAGGTAGCAGGGGCTATGACCGCTTGGTTGACAGAGGCTATAAAACCCAATCTTATTCAAACCATAGAAGGTCAACCTGTGTTGGTGCACGCAGGACCATTTGCAAATATTGCAATAGGTCAATCGTCTATTATTGCAGACCTTGTTGGTTTAAAGCTCTCAGATTATCTGGTGACAGAGGCCGGTTTCGGGGCAGATATTGGTTTTGAAAAGTTCTGGAATCTCAAGTGTCGTTATTCAGGGTTAAAGCCTGATGCTGCTGTAATAGTGGCAACAATAAGGGGGTTAAAGTGTCATGGTGGTGCCCCAATACCTGTGCCGGGGAGACCATTACCAGATGAATATACGGTGGAAAACTTACAGTGGGTTGAAAGGGGTTGTGAAAATCTTATTAAACACATACAGACAGTAAAACTTGCCGGTGTCAGTCCAGTAGTCTGTTTGAATGTGTTTAATACAGACACTGAAGAAGAGATAAAGATGGTCAAGAGGTTGTCAGAGTCTACCGGTGCAAGGTTTTCCGTTTCAAGACACTGGCAATTAGGCGGGGAGGGTGCACTTGAGCTCGCAGAGGCGGTCTTGGATGCATGTGATGAGCCGGGTAACTTTAGATTTCTTTATAGTACTGATACCCCCCAATCAGAGCGCATTGAATTGATCGCAAAGGTGGTTTATGGTGCAGATGGTGTTGAGTATTCATCTACTGCATCAGAAAGGTTGAGGCAGATTGAATTAGACAGGGATATAAATTCCTTTGGTACATGTATGGCAAAGACACACCTCAGCATCTCTGATAACCCAAATCTCAAGGGGGTGCCGAAGGGTTGGAGACTTTTCATAAGAGATATCTTGATATATAAAGGGGCAGGGTTTGTTGTGCCTGTGGCAGGTGATATAAAACTATTGCCAGGCACATCTTCAGACCCTGCGTTTAGGAGGATAGATGTTGATGTTGAAACAGGAAGGGTAAAAGGTTTGTATTGATATGGCTTAGATTTAAAAGTCAAAAAAGGAGAAGACAATGGCAATGCTTTTGTTAATTACAGGTTTCATTCTGGGCATCTTGATATTTGTTATATCGGTATACAACAT
>JBDNDH010000174.1:0-4254 GCA_046719235.1 Thermodesulfovibrionales bacterium | reverse complement strand
ATCTTGTAATTAGACAGAAATATGGTAACCTCTTTGAAATGTATGAAAGGATAACAGGAGAAAACGCATACAAAGAACCAATGAGGATATACCCAGCGGTTCATTACACAATGGGTGGCCTCTGGGTAGATTATAATCTTGAAAGCAACATCAGGGGACTCTTTGTTCTTGGCGAGGCAAATTTTTCAGACCATGGAGCTAACAGACTTGGTGCAAGTGCCCTTATGCAAGGACTTGCAGACGGCTATTTCATAATCCCTTATACAATAGCAGACTATCTGGCACAGACAAAACCAGGCAAGGTAAATAATCAACACCCAGAATTCTCAAAGGCAATTGAGCAGGTTGAGACAAGGATAAAGAGACTGTTATCCATAAAGGGCAAAAAGACCGTAAACGATTTCCATAGAGAACTCGGCAAGATTATGTGGGAATATGTAGGCATGGCAAGATCAAAGGAGGGGCTAAAAATAGCCCTTAAACGAATACCAGAGATAAGAGAAGAGTTTTGGCAAAATGTCATAGTCCCCGGTTCTGGAACAGAACTAAATCAAGAATTAGAAAAGGCTGGTAGGGTAGCAGACTTCCTTGAGTTTGCAGAGATAATGGCAATAGATGCCCTTCATAGAGAAGAATCCTGTGGAGGGCATTTCAGGGTAGAGCATCAGATGCCCGATGGAGAGGCAAAGAGGGATGATGAAAACTTTTGCTATGTAGCCGCTTGGAAATATATGGGAGATGATAAATCCCCTGAATTGCATAAAGAATCCCTTGTCTTTGAGAATGTGAAACTTTCTATAAGGAGCTACAAATAAAATGGATCTCACCTTGTTTGTTTGGAGGCAAAAGGACAAAGATAGCCCGGGAAGGTTAGAGGAATATAAGGCAAAGGACATTAGCCCAGACATGTCATTCCTTGAGATGCTTGATGTTGTAAACGAAGATCTTATAAAACAGGGAAAAGAACCCATCGCCTTTGACCACGACTGTAGGGAAGGTATATGCGGGATGTGCTCACAGGTGATTAACGGCATACCTCATGGTCCTCAGGAAAAGACTACAGTATGCCAACTCCATATGAGACACTTTAAGGATGGCGACACCATCTACATAGAGCCATGGCGTGCAAGGGCATTCCCTGTTATAAAAGACCTAATAGTTGACAGGAGTGCACTCGATAGGATCATACAGGCAGGAGGTTATATCTCTGTTCATACAGGGGGTGTCCCAGATGGTAATGCCATCTTGATATCAAAAAAAGACGCGGATATTGCCATGGATGCAGCACAGTGTATCGGCTGTGGTGCCTGTGTTGCTGCATGTCCAAATGGATCGGCGATGCTGTTTACCGCTGCGAAGGTAGCCCACCTTGCCATGTTACCACAAGGTAGAGTTGAGGCATCTAAAAGGGTTTGTATGATGACAGAGCAAATGCTCAAAGAGGGCTTCGGCAATTGCTCAAACCACTACGAATGTGAGTCAGTATGTCCTAAAGGGATAAAGGTATCTTTTATCGCAATGTTAAATAGGGAATTTATCAAGGCTCAAATTGCAGATAAGCAGTATTGAAATCCTTAACTTAAATCCCAAATTTCTCCAAATGCACACAGACAATCCTTTAATTTCAATAATAGTTAGGACAAAGGATAGACCAAATCTGCTCATCAGGGCATTATCAAGCATTGCCAACTCAACCCATAACGAAAAAGAGATCATTATAATAAACGACGGTGGATGTGATCTAAAATAATAAATATGAGATAATAGAGGCACATAACTATATATATGCACACCCAAGAGAGAGCAGAGGCGATAGATACGGGTATCAAAAATGCAAATGGTGAATTGATATACTTTTTAGATGATGACGATATAGTAATGCCAGATGGCATCACACTCCTTGTATCTGCCTTTTCTGGCGACTTTAGTAAGATAGTCTATGGGCAATGTGACCTGTAAGAGATATAATATGAAGACGGGTCATCAGTCATTAAAGAGTGGATATTGGGTGATCCATATGATAAAGAAAGGCTTGTGTTAGAAAACTACATACCTATCAACTCTCTCTGCATACTTAAAAGGTTTTTATCCGAGATAGGACCCATTGATCCTGCATTTCTGATCTATGAAGATTGGGATATGTTGCTAAGACTATCTGAAGTTACAGAGTTTGTCCATATAAATGAAACGATTGCAGAATATAGTCTATTTGGCATATCTACCATAACAGGTAAAGAAGGGCTTGATTTTCAAAAACACTATCGTGAAAAGATACTTACAAAACACCTTCACAAGGTAACGCCATCAATAATTTTAAAGTACCTCTTTTATACCCCTCATAAATCTACAAAAGACAAAGAAATTGAACATCTTTCAAGGAAAATCAACGAACTCAACAAGCAATTAGAACAAGAAAGAATTGAATTTTTCGCAAAGATTAGATCGTTAGAAGATATAAATTCTAAATATTTTGCCTTCTTAAATGAATTCCAAAGCATAACCAACTCTCCTTCTTGGAGGATTACAAAGCCATTAAGATCTGTGAAAAAAATTATTAAGGAAGTCCTCGGTATTAAAGAGTCATTAACTGTCAATAGAAAAATAGTATCACCGATTAGCCAGAATAAACTTGAGATTCTCATGGATGAAACCAAAGAAAAGGTGGAAATTGTTATCGTCAACTATAACGGTTTAAATCATCTGAAAAGGTGTATTCCCTCAGTCTTAAAAACTAATTACCCAAATTTTTCGGTAACAGTAGTAGACAACAACTCTACTGATGGCAGTGTAGATTATCTGAGGGAAAACCATCCCGGTGTCAAGATTATCAAAAACACAGAAAATCTGGGCTTTGGGCTCGCTAATGAGATTGCAATACAACAAAGCGATGCTAACTTAATAGCCCTACTCAATAATGATACGGAGGTTGAGCCAGACTGGTTGAGTTATCTTGTTTGTTATTTAATCAGTGATGACTCTATCGCAAGCACTACATCAAAACTCTTTCTCATGAAACATCCTTCCGTAATAAATAATGCAGGTGGTGGCATGAACTGTCTTGGATTTGGCTATGACCTTGGATTGTATCAACCAGATAGTGAGAGATTTTCTCAACCTACAGAAGTGCTATTCCCATCAGGCGCAGCCTGTTTGATAAGAAAGGATGTCTATCTCAAGGTGGGTGGTTTTGACAAGACTTTTTTTATGTATCATGAGGATGTGGACCTTGGATGGAGATTTTGGCTTTTTGGATATAGGGTGGTGTTTATTCCTCAATCAAAGGTCTATCACGCATTTGGAGGCACATCTTTTAATATAGGCGGACACTCCTTCAAAGAAACCTACGGTTTACAACATGCTATGAGGTCTTTGATTAAAAATTACGAGATGGTCAATCTTATTAGATATCTCACCCTATTTATTCTACTATGTATCAGAAGACACCCTTTGTATCTAACAAATGTCCTCAAATGGAACCTAAAACACCTTATCACCACATTAAAAGAAAGAAGAAAAATAAGAAGAGAAAGGGCAGTCAGTGACGATTTTTTGTTTGACAGTGGGCTGATTGAAAGGGTCATACACCCATTCATACATCAGCCTGACTATGAAATCCAAAGCCTTGAATCATTCATAAAATCAAAAAATGTAAGAGATTCAGTATTAATGGGAGTGACGGACTCTTGTAATCTTGGGCATGGCTGGCATAGAAAGGAAATTTGGTATAAAGATAATCAAACCAAGATTAGATGTACTATGTCCGAGGCTGTTGTGTTCTTATATTCTGAAGTTGAAGAGGGTTCATTAATCTTAGAAATAGCAGGCTATAAAACTCCTATTTGGCTTAATCAGTCTTTTTCAGTATTCTTAAATGACATTCACCAAAAGGATTTCACAGTATCCGATGATAATATGAAAACCTACGAGATACCATTTAAAGGGGTCTCAGGTCCCATAGAGATCAGGATAAAGATCAATAAAACCTTTATCCCTGATGAATATTTTCAAAATCGAGACAAAAGGGAGATTGGCATAGCTGTAAAGAGTATCAGAATAATCTCAGAGATACAAGAAAAACCCACTTATGATGGCATATCAGTAGTCATACCTACATACAATAGAGCCAAAGAGTTAATTAGAACTTTGAAAGGACTTGAGGAGCAAACCCTGCCAAAGGATTTATATGAGGTAATTATCATTGATGACGGTTCTAAAGACGATACCGCACAAAAGGTTAAGGATTTTATATCCAAC
>JBDNDH010000173.1:0-4257 GCA_046719235.1 Thermodesulfovibrionales bacterium | reverse complement strand
GATGCGCGCCGATAACGGTGTATTTGTGTACCTTCACGGAAGCCAGCCTATTACCGATTTTCTAAACGAGGCAGTTACGCTCGGTGAAAGGGGATGTATCAAGGCAGATAACTCAATGCAAACCTCTATTGAAGGGATCTTCTGTGCTGGTGATGTGGTATGCAACGAGGTAAGGCAGGTTGTGATTGCATGTGCCCAAGGTTGCCTTGCTGCATTGTCGGCAGAGCAGTACATATCAAAAAGGAGGGCTAAGCGCTCTGACTGGCACAAATAATTCCCCTTGCTATCAGGATAAAGACATGATCCTGGACTACATGGACAAGGGGTTTCTTGACAATATTATTGACCTTTTTAAAAAACACCACGACTGTTTCATGCTAATTTCTGACATGCTTGTTGATGAAAGGATACGAGTAAGGTTGGGTGTTACCGCCCTTGTTGAAACACTCGTCCACAGCCATAGAGATGTCCTTGTTGAGATAATCCCTACGATTGCAGAGCTTTTATCCGATCCAAACCCAACAGTCAGGGGAGACTCAGCGTATATCCTTTCACTGATTGGCCATCAATCTGCACTACCCTATCTCTTGGATCACCGTCAGGACGAAAATCCCATAGTGAGAGAGATAATTGAAGACACCATACGAGAACTAAGTTCTCAGAACTGATATCTTAATCCCACCTTAACCCAAAAAATCCAACCAAACCTGTCTCTTATTGAACATAGATGCCTGAAAAGTTTTTGTTGCAACACCTTTGCACATGTTGCACCCTGATTTCTAACTGCATTTTTTTATGTAATCTCATTATTGTGAATTAGTGGCTCTACATTTAGATAAACCTTGCCACAGTTCAAAGGCTTTGAAGGCATCTGTTTCCGATATATTGTCTATCAGTTGCATCTCTTGGGATAACGGACAACGGGGTCTGTCCAATCTAATTAGCAAGGCGTAGCCTTAGTCTCATCTTTCAGTGACCAGTATTTGGCACATTAATTGATAAACCATCTATGAGGCATTTATGATTGAGGCAAACTACATAGGCAATCTGGGTATTAATCCCTTAGGTATAAAGCCCAGCAGTAATGATCCCCAGGTGGTATCAAAACAGATTGAGAAGGTATTTTTAAACGAACTGCTTAAGACCCTCTTTGAATCCACAGAATTAGGCAAAAACAGGACGATAGGCCCGTATATACCAATATTTGCATCAGAGATGTCTGATATGTTTTCTGAAAGGGGTATTGGTGTTGGGGAGTTTTTAACGAGAAGAGAAAGGCTCAAAGAGACTAAGGGTGAAATAGATAATAAGGGAATTGCCCCTAATAGTCTACAAAAGGTAGATTCAGATCCTGAGGAAAAAAACTCCATACAGAATGAAAATATTTCCGCAAGAGACTACCTAAATGCACCAGTAAGGCTTCAGATGCCTGTGCAGGGCACGATTACATCAAAATACGGCATTAGACGGGATCCTTTTGATGGCACGAAGAAAAGACATTATGGCATAGACATTGCAACAAGGGAAAATACAGAGATAAGGGCATCTGCCGCTGGGAAGGTTGTATACAGTGCGGAGGCAGGCAGTTACGGAAGGGTAGTGATAATAGAGCATGATAATGGCATCTCTACACTGTATGCACACAACAGTAAAAACCTGGTATCAAGGGGTGACCATGTAAAGGCTGGGCAGGTTATCGCACTATCAGGGTCATCGGGCAGGTCAACCGGCCCTCATCTACACTTTGAGGTGAGGCTAAATGGTGAGGCGGTTGACCCATTGAGTATGATTGGATAAATCTTTTATCCCATATCTCCGATAATTTAATTATTAAAAAACGGAGGTGTAGGGATGAAGATTCCAGAGAGATATGAGATAGGAGGTATAGGTGGTGCAATTAATCTGCAGAGGAATGACAAGCCCAGAGACAAAGAGGCGAGTAACTCTGTAGATGAGAGGCAAAGGACTGACCAGATAACCGTTTCAAATACAGCAAAGGAGATTGCAAGGCTTCAGGTTGATGTGAGCAAGATCCCGGAGGTCAGGACTGACATAGTAGATAGATTACAACACGCCATCACCTCAAATACCTATAATGTAAAGGGTGAGGCAGTAGCAGGTAAGATACTCAAGGAGGTGTTGATTGACTCATTTATATGAAGATTTGATCACGGTGCTTCAAAGGGAATATGACCTTTGTCTCGAACTTATTGATCTGTTAAAAAGGGAAAAGGAGGTAATTGTAAGGCTTGATGCGGAGGAGTTAGAGACACTCTTGAGGGATAAAGAGATGATCACCTTTAAGATAAAAGGTTGTGATAGTAAGAGGGAGAAGATATTAGAACAGATGGGTTTTAGTAATTTAAAGATAAAGGATGTAGCCCAAATGGTTGAAGGTGCACAGAGGTTGAGGCTCAGTGAACTTGCGGATAACTTCACAAATGTAATACAGACCATTAGGGATTTGAATCGGATAAATAGCAGACTGATTGCGAAGTCACTGCATTATATAAAGAGTTCATACAATTTCTTGGCGACTTTTAATATAAGCCCTAAGGAAAAGTTTTCTGTGGAGGCATAGATATGGCTATCTTTTCACTATTTGATATTGGCAAGACCGCTCTGCTTGTAACAAAGAGGGCTATGGATACGGTTGCCCACAATGTGGCAAATGCCAACACACCAGGTTACAGCAGACAGGAAGCCGTGTTTGAGACCGTTCCTGCAGGATATATAGTAAGTGCGGTGTCAAGTGGTAGAGGGGTTGCCTTATCTGAGATCAGGAGATTATATGATGCCTTTACTACCAGCCAGATTAGGGCAGAGAAGTCAAATGCGGCTTATTGGGACGTATATGAAAATAACATGTTAAAGATTGAGGATGTGTTTAACGAGACTCAGGATGCCAGCGTAGGGCAGGGCATAAACGACTTTTTTGATCAGTGGCAGCAGGTTGTAAAGTCACCAGAGGCATATGCAGATAGGGCTATGTTGATCAACAAGGCAGAATATATGGCAGAGAGGATAGCCAATGCCTTTAGGGATTTAGATAATCAGAGAACAGCCATTGTATCGTCAACCAAGACCATTATAGAGGAGATAAACAAGATATCGGAAGAGATAAGCGATTTGAATGAAAAGATAGGCATGGCACCAGGTGCCCATGACCTCAGAGACAAGAGGGATTACCTTGTTGAGAGACTAAGTGAGATTATGAAGGTAAATGTCTTTGAAGACAACAACGGTAGATACACAGTATTGATAGGTGGTTTTCCCCTTGTAGATGGTGGCAGGTTTTACAAACTCTCTTACGATGTTGATAATGCAGGTAAACTTCATATCTATTCCAATATGCAGTCACCACCAAGGGAGATTACAAACGACATACAAGGTGGAGAGATAAAGGCAAATATTGATTTGAGAGACAATGTGATAATCGGTATTATGAACAAACTCAATGCCTTTGCCATAAATCTTGCAGACGCAGTAAATTTTTACCACCGTCAGGGCTATGGGCTTGATGGCTCAACAGGTAAGGATTTCTTTTATCAGAATAATTCCCTCGTAACATGGACAAATCCCCCAAACGGGACGGTATTGAGATACAATGTAACGGACATGAGCCAATTTTCAAACACGATAAATAGGGAATACACCTCTATAACATTTAACGGTGGTAACTCATGGACCGCAAACTGGGTAGATAACTCTACCATACCGCCCACCTCAGGTAGTATTAATATCACCGATACCTTAGATACCGCATCAAGGAGGACACTGGAGTTTGATGGTAAGAGGGTAGTTGTCCAGGATAGCGGATTGCTTGTAGGGGCGAGCTTTGTGATAGGTCAGAATAAGAATGCGGCTATCAATCTATCTGTAGCAATATCAGACCCAAACCACCTTGCGGTAGCTGGTGGTGATACCGTTCCTGTTGGAACCATGAATAATCAGATAAGGTATAGCCTAAATGGTGGCACTACATATCTGATTGGTCAGCTCCCTGTGGGCGAATACACAAGGGGTCAACTTGCATCTGCACTGCAGAACATGTTGGGTGCTGGTGTAACGGTTACATTTAATCAAACCACAAGACTATTTACCATAAATAATGCAACAGGTAACACCATAGTCCTTGATTGGAATAGTTCAAACAGCACAGCGGCAGGTCTATTTGGTTTTCATACAAACTCATACATCCCAAATGGTGGTTCAGACACAAGTGACTACAATGTCTATCCCATACCACCTCAGACG